>DAOORG010000361.1:0-2730 GCA_035389165.1 Chitinophagales bacterium | reverse complement strand
AATATGGTGACTGGTGAACTGGAAGCTGATTTAGATGCCGTTATTGAAAATGGTACTTGCGATGTTAGAAACCTGAAGTTTCATAATGTTATTTTACAACACAATAAAATTCAATAGTTAGTTTAACTGATATTGCAATTTTAACAAGTGATTGTAGAGTCCTTCTTCTACTACACTCAACGCCTGATGATTGCCTTGCTCAATTATTTTACCGTGATTCAACACTAATATCTTATCTACATTTCGAATAGTAGACAAACGGTGAGCAATTATGATGGAAGTTCTGCCTTCCATTAAGGTATCCAGCGCACTTTGTACCAGTTTTTCCGATTCTGCATCCAGCGCACTGGTTGCTTCATCTAATAATAAAATAGCAGGATCTTTCAGAATGGCTCGCGCAATGGCAATTCGCTGACGTTGACCGCCGGATAGCTTAATTCCACGTTCACCTACTATCGTTTCAAGTCCATCCGGAAACTTAGAAATAAATTCCCAGGCATTGGCTTTTTTCGCAGCAGTCAGTACTTCTTCATCAGTAGCTTCTAATCTTCCGTACAGAATATTTTCTTTGATAGTGCCGCCAAACAACATCACTTCCTGTGGTACAATAGCCATATTGGAACGCAATTCTTTCACCGATAAATCAGCAATATTTTTTCCGTCAATCAGAATTTTTCCCGAATTGATTTCATAAAACTTCAGTAATAACTGCACAATGGTCGATTTTCCGGCACCGGACGGACCCACCAAAGCTATCTTTTCACCGGGTTGAATCTGGAAATTCATATCCTTCAGCACTTCCACATCACTTCTGGTTGGATAGCTGAAATTGACATCCTGAAATTCAATGGTGCCGTTTAATTTAGTATAGGTAAATGCTTTCGTGTCAGTTTCCTGATCGGTATTTAAAATATCTACAATTCGCTCTGAAGCACCCACCGCTTTCAACAATCTGGTATAGGTGTCGCTCATGCCTGCCAGCGAGCCGCCGATAAATAAGGTATACATCAGGAATTCTATCAACGCACCTAAGGTGATGCCTTCCGCGCCGTTTGTCTGCGTGTTTAATTCTACCAAACCACTGCCTTGCCACAAGACAAAGATAAAAGAGCCAAACAACGCAAATATGATGAAAGAAATAAAAGCACCTCTGTAAATGCCGCCTTTCAATCCTAAATTCATGGATTTCGTCACGCCAAAATCAAATCGCTTCGATTCAAATAATTCGTTGGTATAGGCTTTTACAATATTAACACCCTGAAATGTTTCGTTAACCACAATGTTTGCTTCTGCTAAAGCATCCTGTGTTTTCTTTGAGTTGTTTCGGATAAATCTGCCAAAGTAAATGGCTAAAATAATAATTACCGGAAACGACATCAGCATGATTAAAGTAAGATGTGCACTTCTGTAAAACAATAAGGCAATACCGATAATCAATGTAGCTGATTGTCTGAAAAATTCTGCCAACGTAATAGATAAAGTATCTTGTAAGGCAGATACGTCGTTGGTAATTCTGCTGTTTAATTCGCCGACGCGTTTTTCTTCAAAAAACGGAATAGGCAAACAAATCATTTTATTGTACAAATCTCTGCGGATATTGGCCAGTGCGCGTTCATTGACCTGTGTAAAAAACCAAACTCTGGAAAATGAAAAAACACTTTGCAACACGATGATAACAAACAACAATAACGCCACTTCACTTCTTTGCGTAATCATACCGGATGCTTTTCCTAAAGAAGCATCTACCAGCAACCCAATACTTTTTGGAAATGCCATGACCGTGGTGCTTGAAAAAACAAGGCATAGCATTCCGGCGAAAAAATACCATTTGTAAGGTTGTATATAGGAAAATAATTGTTTGGTCTTGTTTAAGGAGACCTTACTTAATTTTGATTTTGGTAAACTGTCGGTTGGTCGCTCTGCAGTGCTCACGTTGTCTGTTTAATTCATGCAAAAATACTATTATAAGCGTAGATTTCTACATAAACATTGGGTTAACCGTTTATTTAAGGTTATAAAAAAGACAGAAAGCTATTGTTAAACAATACTTTGTAAATTATTGGTGTAATTTTACCTAAAATTTAGTGTATGGATTATTCTATTGGAGACAAAGTGAGCCTGATTATCGGCAGACCCACTATTTTGGGTGTGCAGGTGTATATTGGTGATGACCAGGTAGATGGCTTATTGTATCACAATGAAATATTTCAACCGCTTGAACTCGGACAGGTTATTGACGGATATATCAAGAATATCCGCGAAGACGGAAAAATTGACGTGAGTCTGCGTCCGCAAGGTTTTCAGCAGGTGATAGATATTGATATGGCATCCATTCTTACGCACTTAAAAGCGAATAAAGGTGTTTTGAAGCTGACGGATAAAAGCGAACCGGATGCGATAAAAGAAACACTCAATATGAGTAAGAAAGCTTTTAAGAATGCGGTTGGTCAGCTCTATAAACGCAAAAAAATTACCATCGAAGCCGATGGTATTTATTTAGTGAAATAAGAAAGATTACGATTTCGGTGGTCCGCCGGGTCCTCTTTTGTGAAACGGTTTTTTAAACGATTTCTTGAATTTCTTTTTCTGTTGCGGTTCATAACGCGGCGTTTCTCCAAATTTTGCAGGCACTTCTGCTTTCGGAATCGGTTGTCCCAGTAATTCTTCTATAGAAAGCAATTTGAATTGTTCTTCCACGCTCACGAGTGTGATGGCCGTTCCGTCAGTTTC
>DAOORG010000360.1:0-2732 GCA_035389165.1 Chitinophagales bacterium | reverse complement strand
GCATCCACTAATGTTTTTGCAGTATCATTTCCTGGTGCTGATATTTTGTAATTTGGACCTGCAGAACAAGAAGCACTGTTATAAGGAAATACATGTACTTTATATACTGTATTAGGTACTAATCCGCTTCTTGAAAAAGAAGTGCTTGTACCAACGCTGATTACTGTTGCTGTTCCTGAGCCAACAGTTTGACCCACTGTATAAACAGTTGCATCTGTAATTGCAGGCGCAGTTGCGTTACTATCTAATACGACTAAATATCCATCTGCCGATGTGCCGGTGAATGAACCGGAAACAGCAGTTGTACTGGTCGCATTTAAGACAACATTCGTTACTGAATTTGCTGGTTCTGTACAAGCAGGTAAAACAACATTCGAGAAAGTTACTTTTAAACTGTCTACACTTAAACCGTCATCAGAACCCAATGAATTTTTATCTTGCCAACGAATCCAAAAAGTAGCTCCGTTTGCTATACTTAAACCAGTTACAGAAGAAGAAATAAATCTTTGGTTATTAGTAGCATTTCCATCTCTGGCATTTAATGCACCTGTTGAATCCGGTGTTATAAAATGAAGAGATGCAACATCTGTCCAATTGCCATTAAATATGGAATCTACATTTTCTGTAGTGTATTGAAAATATAACGTATCTAATGGAGAACCGTTTGCACCAAGTCTCCACATTTCGCCCATATAAGAAATATTCAATCCTGTAATTTCGCCACCAGTATTGTTTACAAATTTACAACCAAATAATACAGGATTGTAGTTATTAGATGGCAAAGTACCTAATGCCCTTTCTGTTGAACTAGTACTACCATAACTGTAAACACTTCCGGTCGTAGAGGAGCCATTTCCAATAGTATAACTATTTCTGGAAACATTCCATCCAGTTGGTAAGAGGCTTGAAGTAGAACCAGTACTTGCCAGCGAATTGAAATCCTGTGTATAGGTTTGTGAAATGGAGGTTACGGATACTTGTGCTTTGATACTGAAAACTGCAAAACACATAAGCAATCCTAAGAGTGTAATTCTTTTATTCATTTTATTGGAATTTATTGACAATTATACTACAAAAATACAACTAATATTTTGAATAGTCAGTTGTAAATTCAGGTTTTAACTATCAGTGTGGATAACCTAAATCAGCTAACAAATCACATGTTTAGCAAAAACACTTATGTTGTTATTAGTCAACAAGATACAAATAACATTAAAAATAAATAGTGTAGGATTTCATTCCTTCACTTTTATAAAAGAACCAACGGATTTAGTTTGTTCGTTTTCTATACTGATAAAATATCCGCCGGCTGCTAACTGACTAACATCTAATTCGAACTCCTGGTTTTGAACTTTTGAAAGCCCTGTACTATATACTATTGTGCCTTGTGTGTTGTAAATATTGATTACTGATTTTGAATACAACCATTCTTTATTGACCTGTACGGTGATTTCATCTTTTACCGGATTTGGAAAAACGCTCAATGTGTTGTTTATATTTTGCTTATTAGTTACGCCTGAAATAATTGCAGTGGTATCATAATAAATATCCAGATACGGACCTTCAAATGCTGTTGTATCGCCATTAAAAAAAGTAAGTAAATTCTCATCAGATGTACTCAACCTGAATTGTGTAATCCCATTTTTATTAATCTGATTGAGTGCTTCCGGCAATAAATCTGCTCTAAGTGCATAGTCATTCCCTATTAGTCTTCCTGCAAAACAAGCAACATCTGTGGATGTAGCAACTGAAGTATAATCGCTTCCTTCAATTTCCGGATTTCCGAAAGCACCAGATTTAATGTCTAATGAAAAGTTCTGTGGAAATGTAACACCTAATGGATAAGCCGTTTTTAATGTTTTTACTTTAAAAAAGACAGAGGCTTTTTTAATTTTTTTATTATCTGGAATGAAAGCTGTATTAAAACTGAAAATTCCTTTTGTATCCGTTGAAGTATTTCGTTTACCCACTAAAACATCTCCGGTTCCAGATATATTATTTACATCTGCCCATCCGTCAAAATTCTGACCCATAGAATAGATAGTCGTATCTCTATCACGTCTGAAATAGTTGCTTATAAATGACCTCATGTAGAATTCTGCCATATAAGTATAGCTTTGTGGACCAAGATGGTAGGCATCATTTCCAAATAAACCCATGGCAACTTGTGGTGTTGGATAGTTAATATCACCGCCCGGAAAAGGCACCGATTTTGGCGGATAAGTACCATACGGAGGATATCTTAATGGTGTTGTTTGTCCGTACCTGTATTGCATCAGACCATTAAAATCATAAAAATGCATATAAGGTTTATTGTATCCTCTGATAATTGAATCCTGATAATCCGTGAAATAATAAACAAATCTGTTAATCTGATAAGGCGTAAAATTACTATTATCGTTCCAGGTGTCGCAATATGGGTTCCATATGTACTCAATACAAGGATCAGTAAAATTTGGAAAATCATACCCTTGCCAGATTATTTGAGCATTTGGTATTTTCTGATGTACAAAGTCAAAAATACTATCCATTAATGGTGTCAATTCCATTAAATCATCATCTACTACCTCTAGCGAATCATTTGCATCGAATGGAAAACCCACATCATTTCCACCTAAAGAAACCAATACAATATCAATTGGTCGAGCTGCATCAGACTGCAAAGCTGCTTCTAAGGCAAATCTTGCCAATGGTTGTTGCCACCATGTTTCTGCTGTCATACTAATGAGTGC
>DAOORG010000359.1:0-2740 GCA_035389165.1 Chitinophagales bacterium | reverse complement strand
CGGTGCTACCGGAAATTTCAACGCACATCATGTGGCGTATCCATCACATGATTGGCGACATTTTGGTAATCACTTTGTAAAAGGAACGCTGGGTTTACATCGCTCACAAACCACCACACAAATTGAGCATTACGATAATTTGGCTGCCTTATTTCATAACTATGCACGGATCAACACGATACTGATTGATTTGTGTAGAGATATTTGGACGTATGTATCGATGGATTATTTCAAACAGAAAATAAAAGAAGGTGAGATTGGAAGTTCCGCCATGCCACACAAAGTAAATCCGATTGATTTTGAAAATGCAGAAGGCAACTTAGGAATTGCAAATGCGTTGTTTAATCACTTAGCTGAAAAATTGCCGATAAGCAGGTTGCAACGAGATTTAACGGATTCTACGGTGTTGAGAAATGTGGGCGTTCCAATTGCACATACTATGATTGCCATGGAATCCATCATTAAAGGATTGGATAAATTACTGGTGAATGAAGCGAAAATAAAACAAGATTTAGAAGACAACTGGATTGTGGTGGCAGAAGCGATACAAACGGTGTTGCGCAGAGAAGGCTATGAAAAACCATATGAAGCACTGAAAAATCTTACCAGAACAAATACTAAAATTGGAGAGAAAGAGATTCATGCGTTTATAGACGAATTGCATATCAGACAGGAAATTCACGAAGAACTGAAAAAAATAACACCGTTTAATTTTACGGGTATTTAGGTTTTATTCTAAAAAATATAAAATTTAGATTATAACCTAAATTACACAATAGCTACTATTTGACGAATAATGATGGCTGTAATTATAGCGAGTACGTAACTAATTAATGAGCCAATTAATACATATTCGGTTTGTTTTTTGTCATTGTCAGTGAATCTTAAGATAGATTTTGCGGCAATTAGGAAACCTATAGAACTTAATTCACCTAAATAAATAAATGTAATAATTAAAATACGTTCAAAAATACCAATATACTTACCAGCATTACTAACTGTATTTGTGTCCATTTCTTTCGTGAAGAAAGGAATGGTACTCATTTTAACAACGTAAGAATAAGGAAATACTACTAAAATGTAAGATAATAGATAAAGAATAAAATGATTATTGCGCATCAATTTATTTGCCAAATCTATTCCAAAATTTATGTTGTAGAATGTAATAAAATACCATGTTATTAAGATAGAAAGGATATGTAAAAACTGGTCAAAAGTTAGTCTTTTTATTTCATTCCATTTTTTTTTATTTGTTAGTTCAACTTTCAGAATATCTATAAAATAATGAAATATTGAAACAAAAATAGAGAAGATTAGATTTCTTGTAAAAAATAAAGCAGTTAAAAATGTTATTAGAATGTGAAGTAGTAAATAGGCTGATTTCCATGATTTTGAATTTTTCTCCATTACCATTTTATCTGATTGTAAAACAAAATCAGTAATGAAATGTGATAAAATCATACTGAGTAATATGTTTAGATTGTAATTGGTTATTTCATTACTCATACTTTGATAGTTTTGTTTGTAGATATAACAGAGATTGTTTTATAGAATTCCATCCACCAGCTTTTGATCTTTGATTAACTGCGGATATATTAATTCCAAGTATTTTTGAAATTTCTGCTTCTGATAAGCCACGTAACTTATATAAAATAACTTCGCATTGTGCAGCAGTAGTTTTTTTTAAAATCTCATCTGTTAGGTTTAATATTATATTAAAGTCAATGTCATTTTTTGAATTACTAGATGAAAAGATCATAGTGAAATATTTATCTTTACTTATTTCATCTAATCCCCAGCCAGATTTTTGAAATGCCTTTCCATCAGATTTTGATAAGTCTTTTTCCAAAATACTTACTCTGTCAATTGCTAATGACAGTCTAATATCAGTATGGTTTAAATTCACAATATACTTTTTATCAGTATTGTTGTTTAAGAAAATTTTCCCAGCTTTAACAAGATATTTTAAACATAATAACAACTTGAATGAATCAGAAATATTACTAGTGATGCATTGGAAGCTATCACCACGAATAATTTGATAATTTAAGTTAAAATCTTTTTTAGTTGATTTAAGAAAATCTTCAATATAGGAGATAAATAATTTTCTTTGTTTGTCAGATAAAAATCTTGACTTAATTAAATCTGCAGTAATTACAGCATAATTTTGTGTTCTTATCATATTTAAAATTAAGCAAAAAATTTAGTTTTTAATCTAAAGAGCTATATTTTTAGAATACAATCTGAAATATAACTAATCATATTCATCATAATCATCACATAAATCACAAAAAATCAATATGATCACCATCTACCATAACAATCGTTGCGGGAAAAGCAGAAGCGCTTTGAGTTTGCTGGAAGAAAGCGGACAAAAATTTCAAACCGTAGAATACTTAAAAGATATTCCAACTATTGAAGATTTGAAAACAATTGTCAAAAAGCTTAAGATTAAACCGCATGATTTAATTCGCACGAAAGAAGCTATTTATCTGGAAAACTACAAAGGTAAAGATTTAATGGATGACCAATGGATACAAGCCATGCACGACCATCCGATTTTAATGGAGCGACCGATTGTCATCAACGGCAATAAAGCAGTGGTGGCGCGTCCGCCTGAAAAAGTGCTGGAAATTTTGTGATTATTATTGTTTAATAAAGGCAATATCTTCAAAGCGATCATCGTATCTGTGCAACCTGATTGCGCGTTAGCTTTATTGCTAAAGAATAACAATAAATA
>DAOORG010000358.1:0-2756 GCA_035389165.1 Chitinophagales bacterium | reverse complement strand
TGTCACCAACATTTAATTCAAAAGATTCCAGTTTAAATTCTGCCACCTGAATTTTATCGAAATAATTACTGCCTTTACCAAGATAGATTTTTTTGGTGGTTGCTTTAGAGCCTGCCGCATCATTCCATTCACCCAACTCCTGTCCCAGATAATAACCACTCCAGAAGCCACGGTTGTATACGCGTTTCAGACGTTCCATCCAGTCAGCTACTTTTTCTTTAGTGTAAGAATTATTGTAATACGCATCTATGGCTTCGCGATAACATTCCACCGTTGTTTTTACATAATCCGCCCCTTTTCCTCTTCCTTCAGTCTTCATCACCTTTACACCGCTTTCAATCACCTGATCCAGAAAATCTATCGTGCATAAATCCTGTGCCGACATGATGTATTCATTGTCGATAGCGAGTTCATGGCCGTCTTCATTGTCAATTACGGTATAACTTCTTCTGCAGTTCTGCACACAGGCTCCCCGGTTGGCAGAAGCATTCGCCGTATGTAAACTCAAATAACATTTGCCGGAAACCGCCATGCACAATGCACCGTGTACAAAGATTTCTATCTCTACTAATTTGCCGGATGGTCCGCAGATGTTTTCTTTTTCTATCTGGTCGCAGATTTTTTTAACCTGAATCAAACTCAACTCTCTCGACAAGACCATGGTATCCGCAAAGAGCGCATAAAACTTCACCGTTTCAATATTGGTGATGTTGACCTGTGTGGAAATATGCACTTCCAGTTGAATGGAGCGTGCATAGGCAATCACGGCCTGGTCGCTGGCAATCACGGCCGTGATACCGCTGGCTTTGGCTTTATCCAGTACGGTTTTGATGGCTGATAAATCGTGATCGTAGACAATGGTATTCAGCGTAAGATAACTGCGCACCTTGTTTTCCTTGCAGATGGTTCCTACTTTCTCTAGGTCCTCCAGGGTAAAATTCATGGTGGCACGTGCACGCATATTGAATTGCTCCACACCGAAATATACGGAGTCACAACCGGCATGAATCGCCGCCATCAGGGCTTCGTAGCTGCCTGCCGGCGCCATCAGTTCTATTTTCTGTTGCTTGCTCATTGCGCGGCAAAGATACTACATATTTCTTCTATACTGACCACCAACTTCAAACAAGGCATTGGTGATTTGTCCTAAACTACAATATTTTACAGTCTCTATCAGTACATCAAATAAGTTTTTATTTTCCAACGCGGCTTTTTGCAGTTGCTGCAGATAATGCTGCGCTTCTGTTTTGTTGCGGGCTTGTAAGGCGCTTAAATTGGCAATCTGTGCATCTTTTTCTTCAGTGGTGCTGCGTATCACTTCCATCGGCAAGATGGTGGGCGAACCTTTAGAAGACAGGAATGTATTTACACCAATTAAGGGCAATTCGCCGGTGTGTTTTTTCATTTCGTAATACATACTCTCTTCCTGTATCTTGCTGCGCTGATACATGGTTTCCATCGCGCCTAAAACGCCTCCACGTTCCGTAATTCTGTCAAACTCCGCATATACCGCCTCTTCTACCAGATCCGTCAGTTCTTCAATAATGAAAGAACCTTGCAAAGGATTTTCATTTTTCGCCAAGCCCAATTCCTTATTGATGATTAACTGAATGGCCATCGCTCTGCGCACACTTTCTTCCGTTGGTGTGGTGATGGCTTCATCGTAGGCATTGGTGTGTAAAGAGTTGCAGTTATCGTAAATTGCGTACAAGGCTTGCAGCGTCGTACGGATGTCATTAAAATCAATTTCCTGCGCGTGCAAACTTCTGCCGGATGTCTGAATATGATATTTCAGTTTCTGACTTCTGTCGTTTCCTTTGTACAAATACTTCATCGCTTTCGCCCAGATTCTTCGGGCAACACGGCCAATCACGGCATACTCTGGGTCAATGCCGTTGGAGAAGAAGAAAGATAAATTCGGCGCAAAATCATCGATATGCATGCCACGCGATAAATAATATTCCACAAATGAAAAACCATTGGACAAGGTAAATGCCAGTTGCGAAATCGGATTGGCTCCTGCTTCGGCAATATGATAACCGCTGATGGAGACGGAATAAAAATTGCGCACTTTGTGCTGCACGAAATACTCCTGCACATCACCCATTAATTTCAGGGAAAACTCCGTAGAGAATATACAGGTGTTCTGGGCCTGATCTTCCTTTAAAATATCCGCCTGCACGGTGCCGCGCACCTGAGATAAAGCATGTGCCTTTATTTTCGCATACACCTCCTTATCCAACACCTGATCGCCCGTAACACCTAATAATAAAAGTCCCAGGCCATCATTGCCATCCGGCAAAGTGCCGGCATACGTTGGTCGTTTGGCATTTTTACTTTTATAGATTTCGTCTATCTTTTTATTGACTTCCTCCACCAGATTATTTTCGCGGATGTATTTTTCACACTGCTGGTCGATGGCAGCATTCATAAAGAAAGCGCAGATGGTAGCGGCCGGTCCGTTGATGGTCATGGAAACCGAGGTATTCGGCGAGCATAAATCAAAACCGGAATACAGTTTTTTCGCATCATCCAGTGTGCAGATGGAAACACCGGAATTACCGATTTTACCATATATATCAGGACGAATGGCTGGGTCTTCGCCGTACAAGGTTACACTGTCAAAAGCGGTTGACAATCGTTTTGCAGGCAAGCCTAAAGAAACATAATGGAATCGTTTATTGGTACGCTCCGGTCCGCCTTCGCCGGCAAACATACGCGTCGGGTCTTCGCCTTCTCTTTTAAATGGAAAAACG
>DAOORG010000357.1:0-2764 GCA_035389165.1 Chitinophagales bacterium | reverse complement strand
TAATTGGTATTTTAGGTGTGGATGATCCGCAAGCAGCACAAAACAAGGTAGCTGCAACAACCATTGAAAAGCCAGTGCAAACGGAAACTAAAAAACAGGATGCTATTCAACGCCAAACAACAACAACAAAGCCTGCAGTTACAACCACTACTGCTGTATCCAATAATAGTACATCTTTCTCCACTGAGTTTGATGCAAAAGTATTTGAAGCAGATATCATTTCCATACTCACTAATCCGAATAATAATTTTAGTAACATTATTGGCGAAGTAAATACAGCTCATGAGAAAAATTATTATTCCGTTCATTACAAAACAACGGCAAATATTTCAGGTGTTGGTGAAGGTGAAAAAATAGTAAAATATCCATCAGAGAAAAAATGGGTGTATTACGCAACATCCGATGGAATGAGCAAACCAAAGGCAAGTGAGTTAATTGATAAGGTTTTAAAAGAAATGAAAAAATTAAAATTGCCATATAGCTACACAGAAACCGTACAATACAATCTTCCAACGCGCAGATTAATTACACTTAATTTTCTGAATGAATATAAACAACCGGTTGGTATGGAAATGGATATTGATGGCCTGGCAGGAAGTGATACAGAAGGTGCAGGCTGGCAAATTACCATCAGAGTATCTAAGAAATTAACTGCCATGTAGAAATTGTTTCCATATTGGTATCAGTGATATTTTAAATATTGTATTATGCTGTATAAAATTTCCACCTTGCTTTTTATTTTATTTGCCGGTGTTTTATTTTACTTTTCTAATGAGTATGACAACAGTTATACCATTAAATTAATCGCAGCAGAAAGAATTAGTTACATTCAACAAGCAGCCGATAATTTCAGTAACTGTGGAATGATTTTTTGTTTTACAAGCTGGATACTTACTAATTTTATAATTCTTAAATCATCAGACAAACGCTGGCTATTGCTGCCTGTCTTATTGGTTAGTATCGTATCCATTCTGGTAAGCAGTCACACCGAAGAAATCTTTATCTTCAAAAAACAGGAAGGTTTATGGGACGGAAGTTTTTCGCTAAGTTTTTTAATAGCAGTTTTTTCAATTATTGGTTCCTTCGTGTTAGCAGGTTTTAACTTTATTATCCTTACCTTTTTTCTTGATAAAAAGTCAAAAAATTAACATAATACCACAATTTGGGTATTATTCTTAGCGAATTGGTACGTAAATTGCATTGAAAACTAAAATAAAAACGAATACATTTAGAACTCTTATCAAGTACCCTATGAAAAAACTTTTGTCGTTACTATTGTTGAGCACCGTTTTAACAATAACAACTTTTGCAGCCGATAATATTGCAAAAGGTGCATCCGTAAAAATTCTGGAAATAGCAAAATCGGACTCTTATTATGAAGAGCGAGCAGAATTGCTAGGCAAAGAAGCAACTGCACTAAGTGAGTTGAAAAAAGATTCCGATGGTTTTTATTCCGGAACTTTAGAAACTTCAGGTGGCAGAACCATTTTCTTTACCAGTGTCAAAGTATCAACAAAGAGCAGTACCGCAAGCACTAAAACAAGTGGAACAACCAGCGCCGCTTCAAAAATAAAAGCTCCATTATTTACAGGTTCAACGATACCAAAAGGAAGTCGGTTTGTGATAGTAGAGGTTCCTTCAGACGATGCATACTATTCAGACAGAGCAGATATCGAAGGACAGACAGGTACTACAAAATCAGAACTGACCTTAGAGGATGACGGATATACCAGTGGCAGTATAGAAATTGATAATGGCAAAAGCTTTTATTTTTATAAAGTAAAATTAGGCAAGTCAACAAGTACGGCACCGACAAAATCTTCCAGCACTGCTACAACTACAACAACTGCTAAGACACCAAAATTTATTACAGGCACAATAAAAAAAGGGACAACCGTATATGTAGCTGAAATAAGTGAAGATGATTCTTACTACAGTGATCGTTTTAAAATGGTAGGTTCAAAAGGAAAAATTGGTAAAAGTGATTTGGAGATGAAAGAAAATGGCTGGTATTCCGGTGATTTTTCCTTTGATGATGGTAGTACAGCCTATTTCTACAAAGTAAAGTTTTCCAAAGAACCGGTAGATAAATTAGTAAAAACTGATGATGATGAAACTAAATCATATAATTCTGATGATGAGGACTGGGGTTATTTATATGATGATCCAACGCCAACAAAAGATAAATCTGTCAGTTCAGGTAATGATGTATCATGGGAAGATGCTTCAAATGACGACAATATAAAAGAAGGTGACAAAGTGGAGATTACTGCTGTAAGTTCTGATGATAGTTACTACGAAGACAGAGAAGATTACGAAGGTCAAAAGGGCGTTGCCGGTGATGACCTGGAATATGACGCAGAAGCAGGAGGTTACGGTGGAACAGTAAAATTAGATAATGGACAATCTCCTTATTTCTTTTTGGTAAAACTAAAGAAAATTGGCGGTTCATCTTCCGTTAAATCAAGTTCTTCCAGCTCTTCCGTTTCAAATTCTTCAACTATTGCAAAAGGAAAACGTGTACTGGTTACAGATTTGTCATCAGACGATAGTTTCTATTCTGAAAAAAGCAAATACATCCGCAAAAAAGGAACAGTGGCACAGGGACTGAATGAGCAATCTAATGGGTTTTATTCCGGAAAAATATTATTTGACGACGGAACGGATGCTTACTTCTATAAAGTAAAAGTGACAGTGTTAGATTAGCAGGATTCAAATTTATAAATCAAAGCCGGTCTGCAAAACAGCACCGGCTTTTTTATTT
>DAOORG010000356.1:0-2772 GCA_035389165.1 Chitinophagales bacterium | reverse complement strand
ATGTAATATTGCCTGCGAGACGAACGCCTGTTCCTATGACGGCAATTGGCTCGTTGGATGCAATTGTATTTTCCTTAGCACTTGCTAATTCCAGTTCTAACTTTTTTATTTTAATAAGAGATTTTTGAAGAATCTCCTGCATTTGCTGTAGTTGTTCGCTCATTGATTCGTTTAATTAAAATTCACGCAAAGGCGCAAAGTTCGCAAAGCATTAATCCACTTTGCTGCTTAATTCTTTCATCAGTTCTTCTAAAGATAAATTTTTCACTTCTGATTCTATGTCGTTTTTTATTGGTTGAAGTACAACTTCACTTTCTTCATTTTTATCAGAAAATTGTTCATTCAAATTTAATTCATTGCCAATAAAATCAGCTAGTTTTTGCACGGTTGGATATTGCCAGACGGCAGCCACATTTATAGATAAATTAAAATCATCCTGCAATTTATTTTTTAACTGTAAAGCATGCAATGAATCTACTCCTAATGCTTTAAACGTTTCATCTTCTTTGATTTTTGAAACGGCTAATTTAGTAGCTGATGAAATATGTTGTTTTATTTTGTCCTTGATGTGCTTCTTGTAATCATCTATGTTTGCAAAAGTCGGTTTGTCTGATGTTATAGTTGTATTTTCTACTTGTGTCACCACTTTGCTATAAAAATTATTTTTCAAAACAGCGTGATTGAATTGCGACCATTTCGTAAAATCAATTTCCATTGCCATTACTTGTGTAGCATCACTCAGAAACAAGCTATCAAAATAAGCATTCAATTCGCTTGGCTGAATAGCGGTAACGCCTTGTTCTGCTAATCTGTCGGCGCGGTTTTCCTGACGTGCAGCCAAGCCAATTTCTGCTATAGTTCCAAAATCTACAGACAACGCATTTTGATTGTTGGCATTTCTGAAATGTGCCAAACTATCCATAAAGGTATTGGCTGCATTGTAGTTGGATTGACCTGCAGAGCCAACAATACCTGCTGCAGATGAATACAACACAAAGAAATCCAAATTTTTATTTTGTGTCAACTGATGCAAATTCCATGCACCGATTGCTTTGGTATTAATGACATTTTCAAATTGTTCTTTTGTCAGGTTTTCAAAAGCACCATCATCTAAAATTCCGGCAGCATAAAAAATTCCGGCAATATTCGGTGCAGAAGAAAGCGCATCTTGCAATGAATCCATATGCATTACATCTGCAGTCACATCATTGATAAAAATGCCTTCGGATTGATATTTTTCAAACAAGGCTTGTGTTTCCGCTTTTGCACCACTTCTGCTCAGCACTAAAATATTTTTTGCATTATTTTCTACCAGCCATTTTACTGTAGACAAACCTAAACCGCTGGTACCGCCAACCACTACATAGGTTTTATCAGCATAAATCTGTTTTGTTTTCTTTAAAACAGCAGTCGTTTTCTCAATTGTGGACGCGTAAACAGATTGATTTCGTACTGCAATTTCTTTGTATTTGTTATCCGCAAAAACTAAACTTGCTATTTGATTAATTTCTTCAACTTTAATTTCAATAGAAATATCAATTTGCAGGAAATTAATTTCTTCGTGTTCATTTTCTAAGGTACGCAATACACCTGTCAACATAGATGCGTTGAGATTTGCATTATTATCCTGATTTAAAATAAAACTACCATTCGTGACTACGCAAATTTTCGGATGCTGATGTGTTGCATTAAAATGATTAATTAATTTTTGCAACGATAAAATGCCACATTCCAGATAAAAACTAAATGCTGTTTCTTTATAAAAACTGCGCATATGAATCACCATATCCGCTTTTATTCCTTCTAAACTATCATTCAAATCAATAGATGTAACCGTACAGCCTTTTTCTTTTAATGCACTCTCAACAACTTTATAGTGTTCATAGGTATCTTTTATAATCAAAATATTTTGTGCTGAAATTGTTGCATCTGTTTTTATTTCGTTCCAGTTAATATTGTATACATTTTTAGAAATATCTTTTTTTACAACAGTTAAAGCGGAAACAAACTCAGGTTGCTGATCAAACCAATAGCGTTCTTTTTGCCACGCATAATTTGGTAATAAAACAAACTCACCAATATTCGGATAAATAGATTTCCAGTCAACAGAAAAATTACTTGCATGCAATTCACCAATGTTGGAATAAAATTCTGATAGTTCATTTTTATTGCGTGCATACGAAGCAATGGCAACTGCATTTGCGTCTTGAATATTTTCATTCAGTGCATGAATCAGCAATGGATGCGGACTCATCTCAATAAATGCCACTTGTGATTCTTTTAAAATTTCCTGCACTGCATTTCCAAACTGCACCGGATTTCTTAGGTTTTTTGTCCAGTAAACAGCATTTAAATTTTCACCGTTTACCATTTCATTGGTTGCAGTAGAATAAAATTGTATGGTTGAATTTTGTGGTTGAATACTTTCTAATGCGTGCAACAAATCTTGTTTGATTGCATCCATTTGTGGTGAATGCGATGCTACATCTACTTTTACTTTTCTGTTGAATCTTCCCTGAGATTCCAGCTTGGCAAACACTTCATTTAAAGCAGTCGGTTCACCGGAAATTACAGTTGAATTTTTGCTGTTCATTACAGCAACCGATAATCTATCTTCGTAACCTTTCAACAATTCATTGGCTTCCTCCACAGTTAAATCCGTTGCACCCATTTCGCCTTTTCCGCTGAGTTGTTTCATTAACTTACTACGCGTGATAATAATTCTGGCAGCATCGTCTAAAGGAATATTTCCGGCAACGTAAGCAGCAGCAA
>DAOORG010000355.1:0-2785 GCA_035389165.1 Chitinophagales bacterium | reverse complement strand
TTACACTATGTTTTCAGCTATCAAACTTAAAAGAGACATCTACTCATCAGAAGAGCATTTAATGTTACAGAAGATGTGTCAGCAGTTCATCGAAAAAGAAATCACGCCTTACCACGCACAATGGGAAGAAGACGGACAAGTGAGCCGTGAAGTATGGCTGAAAGCCGGTGAAACAGGTTTGTTGTGTCTGGATGTTCCATCTGAATACGGTGGTGCAGGTTTAGATTTTTCTTTCTGTGCATTGATTACAGAAGAGATTTCCAAAGCAGGCTATACCGGTCCCGGATTTTTCTTACACTCTGATATCGTAGCACCTTATTTAGTGGATTATGGTACCGAAGCGCAAAAACACGAATGGCTGCCGAAAATGGTGAGCGGTGAAGTGATTTCTGCCATCGGTATGACGGAGCCAGGTTGCGGCAGTGACCTGCAGGCATTAAAAACAAATGCAGTGGATATGGGCGACCATTACGTATTAAACGGACAAAAAACATTTATCACTAACGGCTACATGAGCGATTTGGCAATTATTGCAGCTCGTACTATAATTGATGGCAAAGACAATGGCATTTCGTTGTTTTTAGTAGAATCTACACGTGCCGGTTACTCTAAAGGAAAACCATTCAAGAAAGTAGGTATGAAAGCGCAGGATACCTGCGAACTGTTCTTCGACAACGTACAACTTCCAAAAGATAATTTATTAGGTGAAGTAGGAAAAGGCTTTATTTACATGATGCAAAAACTGGGCCGCGAGCGTTTATCAGTGGCGTTGATGTCGGCTGGTGGTGCGGAAGGTGCGTTGGAAAACACCATTGCTTACACTACTTCCAGAACAGCATTTAAACAACCGATTGCAGGTTTTCAAAATACACAATTCAAACTAGCAGAATTGGCCACAAAATTACAAATCCATCAAACATTTGTAGACCGTTGTGTGGAATTATATGTGAAAGGTGAGTTAACGGCTGAAGTCGCTTCTATGGCAAAATATTCCTGCACAGATATGCATTTTGAATTAGTAGACGAATGTGTACAATTACACGGCGGCTACGGCTATATGTGGGAATACTATATTGGTCGTGCATATGCGGACAACCGCGTTGCGAGAATCTATGCAGGTACCAACGAAATCATGAAGTTATTAATTGCACGTGGCTTGCTGAGAGAATTACACGAACAACAAAAAAGAAAGAAAGCAGAAGCAGTGGCTGCGAATTAAGTAGAGAGAGCTGAGAGGTGAGATTTGAGAAGTCAGATTTTAGACTTAAGATTATGAATCAAAAATGAAAAGTTATAAGTTTTGATTTTTACCATTCTCTCACTTCTCAAATCCCATATCTCAAATCTATAATGGACGAATATTCATCAAGCGGTCGGTTTTGTTGAATTTATACGTGTAACCCATCACAAAATTTATCGAGTTGATTTGCGGAATGACCGTGTTTTGTTTTTGTCCCAATAAAAAACCTGCTGCTGTTGGTTCCGTAATATTTATCGCTTGTAATGTTTTGCGCGTCAATCCTTTTCCGTAATCAATTCCGAAACTAAATTTATCTGATTTCCGGTCGAGGCTGGCACCAATAGAATAGTGAATGTATTTCCAGTTATCCGGATTAAACGCCGTCTCAGAACCGGGCTCTAACTTTTCCAATCTGTACACCTGATCGTGGTTATTAAAATCTGTTCGCACACCTAACAATAAACTCCAGATTCTGGACTTGCCGGATTGTTTGATGTGTTGTTTAAATTTATATTCAAATCCAAAAGCAACATTCAGTATCGGCTGGTTGGATTGCTTAATTGTCATATAATCATTGATAAAAACAGGATTGTTATTTTTTACAGGACGAACAATCGTTTGCGAATTATCCTTAATCATATTGTACTCTTTCACCCTGATAAAATATTCTACCGTTGTACAAAAACGGATATGTTTATTCGATACTTCAAAACCCAACGCTATAGATGCCGGATCTTTAAAATTGGTTTTGATATTGCTGTTCGAATTATTCAGCACAGAAGAAACCGCATTAAAAGAGTCTGTTGAATTGAACCCATTTTCATCAATATTATTCAGCTCTGATGACTGATACACTTTGCTTTTGCTGAATATTTTAAAAGATGGCATGGTAGCTGTCAGACCAACTCTGAAATACAAAGTGGAATCCTTTTTTCGTGATTTTTTCTCATAGGCAATTCCCACCTTTTCTACAGCACCGATATTATTGATAGAAAAATTGAGGTTGTTATTATTGGTAGATACAAAATAGGTATTTCGGATTTTATTATCGCTGGTGATGTTATACGACTGGCGATATTGCAAATTGATATAGGTAAAAAACTGCGTATACCCAACAGACCAGTTTTCATTGATTCTGTAGGCAAATGCGCCACCAAACCAATTGGCAATACCATTGTAATCGTATTCGACGCGTGCATCATAAAATTCATTTCCGGGCAGCCGCGTAAACACATCGTAACTCATGGTATTGGTTTGTTCGTAGTGCAGTGCCGTTCGGTAGCGCACCAATGAGCCATACACCATTTTAAACTTCGGATTTTTTTTGATGATTAAAGAACCGGATGCAATCTGCGGATAGAGCATCAGTTTAGCGGACTTCAAATCCAGTTTGGTGCCTGCGGCATTTTTCAGGTTAACGATATCAATACCGTATGCGTTGGCACTGATGCTTATCTTGGAAGACTCAATAAATCCAAGGCGAGCCGGATTGTAGTACATGGCGCTGTTATCGCCGGCACCTGCCGTCATGGCACCACCCAGCAA
>DAOORG010000354.1:0-2787 GCA_035389165.1 Chitinophagales bacterium | reverse complement strand
TTCAATTCCATAGAATCTTTCAGGATACTCTGAATGACTTCTGCATCTACGTCTTTCAAATCTTTATAGGAAATAGATGCAATCAGTTTTCTGTTTTTGATTTCTAAAAAAGGATATTTGTTTTTCAGAAAGCTTCCACGACAAAAGCCAATATAAACCGTTTTCTTTTTAATGCTGATATAACAGAGCATACCTTTATAATGATAAAAAGGACAATTAAAACTTAAACGTTCTGTAATTTCTGTAGATGTAGAAAGAATAATATCACGTAATAAGAATATAAGAATTCTCGTGGATGCATCTTGTGCTAAAATATATTCATCAACAGTTTGATACTTTGACATAAGCTCAAAAATAACGAATTTTTTAAATGCTATAATGAACGCCTTTTATTTTTAATTTTGTAGCACATGACGCAAACCTACCACGCCAACGGCAAACTTTTACTTACCGGTGAATACTTCATCTTAGATGGTGCTGTTGGTTTAGCATTGCCAACTAAATTTGGTCAGTCACTCAGCGTTGAAGCATCAGCAGAAAAAGGAATCTTTTGGAAAAGTATCGATCATGAAAATAAGGTTTGGTTGGAAGTTCAGTTTTCTGAATCACTGGAAATTATTTCTACAAGCAATAATGGAATTGCAGAAACACTCCAGAATATTCTTCTCAAATCTCAAATCTCAAATCTCAAATCTCAAATCACGACTATACTCGACTTTCCAAACGATTGGGGCCTCGGTTCTTCTTCTACACTAATAAGTTTACTAGCACAATATGCAATTATTGACCCGTACGAATTGTTAGCCAAAACTTTCGGCGGTTCTGGTTATGACATAGCTTGCGCAACAGCAAATAGTGCAATCACTTACCAACTCAGGACTCACGACTCAGGACTCACGACTGCAATAGATTTCAATCCAACTTTCAAAGAGCATCTTTACTTCGTTCATCTCAACCAAAAGCAAAATTCGCGCGAAGGCATCCAACATTATAAAAACCTCACAATAGATAAAACAGAATATATAGAACAAATTTCTGAAATCACGCAAAAGCTTATTCACGCCAACGAATTAGACGAATTCTGTTATTACTTAGAAGTGCATGAAAATATTGTAGGAAATGTGTTGAATTTGCGAAAAGTAAAAGAAATTTATTTTTCTGATTTTCCGGGAACGGTTAAGTCGCTCGGAGCCTGGGGCGGCGATTTTATATTGGTGGCCAGCGATGAATCACCGGAAATGATTACCCGTTATTTTCAACAAAAAGGCTTTTCCACCATTCTTTCTTATAAAGACATGATTTTATAACACGTCTTCTTTTTTACATGCTTTAAAATTTGTATATTGCGCAGTTGCTAAAATTTAGACTACTAAACAAGATTTTAAACACATAGAAATCCTTCGGATTGTTTTTCTTAAATGATGATTATATGTGTCTAAAATTAGAATTATTTATTGGTATAGATTTTGCATCGTAACTACTAACAACGTACATGAAGATAACAGGCATCAAAGACCGCGCAGAATCGGCTAAACAATTATATCCGTATCAGGAAGAATATATAAAGCGAATTTTCGATCATTTACATGAAAATGAAAAGCGTGAAAATATCGTATTTCAACTACCTACCGGTGGAGGCAAAACGGTCATCTTTTCAGAGATTTCCAGAAAATATATCGAAGAACATCAAAAGAAAATTCTGATTTTAACACACCGGATCGAGTTGCTGAAACAAACGGCAAACGCATTGGAAGAAGCAGGAATTCATTGCAAATTAATTACGAGTGAAGTAGAGGAAATTCCGGACCAGGAAGAATATTTGTGTTTTCTGGCGATGGTGGAAACACTCAACAACCGCTTGAAAGATGACGAAGAATACTTGCAGGATATTGACCTGGTGATTGTGGATGAAGCGCATTATAATTCGTTCCGAAAAATATTTCACTATTTCAGAAAGGCAATTATTCTTGGCGTTACGGCAACACCATTAAGTTCCAATCAAAACTTACCTTTATCGCAGAATTATAAAAAACTCATCATCGGCGATTCTATCAAAGAACTCGTTTCCAAAGGTTATCTGAGTGATGCAACAACATATACATACGATGTGCACTTAGGCGGATTAAAAGTAGGTATTGATGGTGATTATACGGTTAGTTCTCTTGACAGAATTTACATGCACTTTGATATGCATGAAAAATTATTGCGTGCCTACAAAGAAAAAGCGTTAGGTAAAAAAACCTTGATTTTTAACTCATCCGTTGCTACTTCTAAATCTGTAGAAAAATTTTTAAGCGACCAAGGTGTGGCTATTCGTCATTTGGACAGCACCAGCAACAAACAAGACAGAAAAGAAGTACTGCAATGGCTGAAAGAAACACCGGATGCCATTGTGACTTCGGTAGGAATATTGACAACCGGTTTTGATGAACCAACTGTTGAATGTATTATTTTAAATCGTGCTACACGTTCACTTACATTGTACCACCAAATGATTGGACGTGGCAGCAGACGTTTGCCCACAAAAAGTCATTTTACAGTTATTGATTTAGGAAACAATGCACGAAGATTAGGTTTGTGGCAGGATTATATCGACTGGCGCGATGTGTTTGTCAACCCGGAGAAATTCCTGGAACATTTGTACGAGCGTGAAATACAGATGGAAAAAGGCTTGATTTACGATTTGCCGGATGTGGTAAAAGAAAAATTTCCAAATACCACAGATTTTAATTTCGATATGGAAAAAGTCTATTACTCTTTATATAATAAAGGCAAGAAAACATTAGA
>DAOORG010000353.1:0-2789 GCA_035389165.1 Chitinophagales bacterium | reverse complement strand
GGTCGTGATAAAAAAACACTCAAAAAAGCAGCAGACGAAATTGGTGCAATTCCATTTGTTTGTGATGTTACAAATGAAGGTGATGTCAAAAAATTGGTAAAAAATTCTATCAAACAATTAAATGGATTAGATGCCTTAATTAACAATGCAGGTTTTGGCTATTTCGATTTACTGCAAAATATCGATACACAAAAATTTAAAGATGTATTAGAAACCAATGTGGTTGGCGCAATGTTGTGTGGAAGAGAATGTGCTGCCTTTTTCATTAAACAAAATCATGGAAATATCATTAACGTAGCATCTACTTCTGCGTTAAAAGGCCATCAAATGGGCACAGCTTATTCTACGTCAAAATGGGCGTTGCGTGGCATGACGGAATGCTGGCGCGATGAACTCAGACAATATAATATTCGTGTGATGATGGTGCATCCGAGCGAAGTACAAACGAATTTTGTGATTAATTCAGGAAGGCCAAAACGCGAATTAAACCCTACGAAATTAGAAGCACAAGATGTGGCACATTTAATCGTTTCGATGCTGGAATTACGTGATGTCGGATTTATTCCTGAAGCAACGATTTGGTCAACGAATCCGAAATAACTACCATCTTATTCAACAAACATATTCTTTTGTTGAATGGCATTTGGGTTGCTTCCGTAAACAGCAACACCTAATAGCGTTTGTCCAAAATCTTTTCCTCGCGGATAAAAACTCAGTTGCACATCTACATGCGGCACACCAACATTTACGTTTCTGAGTCGCAGACCAAGACCAATACCATATTGATAAACACAATTTTTAAACACAGGCTGCTTGTTCTCACTTATCCATGCCATATCCGCAAAAATATACGTCATGGCTTTTGTTTGTAAAATACTTTTATCAAAAGACAAATCGCTTTCCGCTTTTAATGCAATACTTTTTGAGCCTTTTAGTGTTGGTGAAAAAAATCCGCGAATCTCATCATTAATTGTAAAATAACGTTCTTCAGGTACGGCAACACCAACATTTGTACATAGTTTCAGTATTTGCCGAAAATAAACAATTTTAGATAAAGCAACTCTGTTTGATACATAATCCAAGCTTACCGTTGTAACCATTTCTTCACCTTTTTTATGGCGCACATATCCTTTAAAATTAAATTGCGGATAAAGGTATCCGAACTTCTTAAAATGTATTCCATAATTAACTGTAACATCCAGCACAACTCTTTTTTCATACACTTCATCTAATTGTAAACCTGTCCAGAATGAAACACTATAACCTCTTGGAAAGAACTCTGCAGCGTCAATATAAAATGCATTTCTGGCTAAGTAATAATCCCATCGGGCCACACCGATTCCAAAAATATAATTTTGCTGGTCTACAAATATTTTATCGTATGTTTTGCTGGTTAGAAATGGACGTCGTTTATATTGAATAGCATTTAATTTGGTGGCAAATAAAAACTTTAGGTTGTCATCTTTTATATTAAAAAGTTTGGTGAGTGGCATAGCATAAGCACACCAGAGAGCATAAAAATGGGATTTTGTGTTGATGTAATTGATCGTGTCCAAGCGTCTGCCACTCAAACTTAAGGTGCTTACATCATAGTTATATCTAAGGTTGAAAGCCCATTGTGTAGTTATACTAAAGAAATTTCTGTAAAGAGATATTGACGCATGTTGATTCAGCTTTTCAACAACAAAATCTGTTTTGAAATTTATCTGTGATGCTTTTATATTTTCATATTTATATTCACCGCCAACAGCCCAAAGATTATATTTATTAAAGTTGATGCCTGCAAACAAAGACAAGGTATTAGGTTGTCCTAAAAAATTATAGGTAGAAATTCCGGCAATTAGCCGATTGTTATATCCTAAACCAACTACCCAGGAAAGCTTGTCCTGCAAAAACACTAACACATCCACCGTGTCTGAATTTTTGTCATCTTCAAACAAAACTATTCTTATATCTTTAAACTTTTTACGATCCCATAATAATTTTTCAGAATCTGCAAACAGCAATGGATTTACCTTATCGCCTTCTTTAAATAAAATATCATTTTTCACAAACCATGCTTTGCTGTTAAAATGTATTTTGTTCCCAAAATTCTGTGCTTTATTTACAGTTTGAGAATAGTCATCTTCTATTGCACCGTAAGGTTTTAATATTTCAACCTGTATGCTTCTGATTTTTTTCCCTTTGTATTTTTTATATTTTTCTATACCGGTGAATTCTCCCGTTTCTTTATCCGCATATTTTAAATAAGAAAAAAACTGAAATGCTTTTTTGGCTTTTGATGACCTTTTTTCATCTTTTATATCCTGCAGAGAATCTGCAGGTGGTAAAAGAATCGGATCCAGAATAATGCTTAACGTATCAATGGTTACGAAAGGTGTATCAATAATTTCTGGAACAACATCCTGGCAAAATGTGTGTATTGAAATGATTTGGAATGTAAGTAACAGAAAGACTGTTTTATAATTCATTAAAAACCTGCTATTTTGAATACAAAGACTCTTTACTTTAATATGGTTGAAAATCAATGAAGGCAATTGAAAAAGTTAGATTCTTTCTGAAGAGATATAGGCAAAGGTAAAGGGAACCTAATTGTTTAATGATACAGAAATTGGTGACAATTTTACATAATTGCCACTTTGTCAGAAGTTTCCTTATGGAATAGTTTTTGTTCAATTCCATGAAAATCTAATCAAACATATGGAAACAGGAAAAATAAACGTACAAACCGAAAACATCTTTCCCATTATTAAAAAATTCTTGTACTCAGACCACGAAATTTTCTTGCG
>DAOORG010000352.1:0-2790 GCA_035389165.1 Chitinophagales bacterium | reverse complement strand
AATCATCAAAGATTATTTTCAAGTGTTTGAGTGTTTGTTTGTAGTCTTTTAAATGGAAATAAAAATAGGCAACAAAGTAATGTTGCGTCATAAGGAAGAAATCATTCAGTTTGAAATTCTGTTGTTTCATTCTTTTTTTATTCAGCATAAAATAGCGTACACCATTAGTAAAATCTAGCGTAGCCACACACGAGTCTAATATTTTTTCTGAGCTATGTGCGAAAGCCTCATTCTTTATATCTTGCGAAATAAATGGACTTTTGCTATTCGCAATCAAATCTATTTTTGCTACAATATTTGGAAGTTCATCTATCTTATTTAATGCGTATGCTCTTATATAATGATTGGCATAAACAGACATATACGTTAGCGGTGCTGATTTAAGTACAAATGAATTAGTTTCTAACAATTCTATTTTCTTTGCAGAATATTCGTAAGCAACTAAATGATTTTTTAGAGAATTAGAGTAATACCAGATTTTTATATCGTAGAACATCATCTTTGCTAAGAATGAATGCGCATTTTTTACATCACTTAATATTTTATTTTCTACAATTTTTTTTAGTAATGCTTTGTCTTCTGCATTTATCATACCTTCTTTGCGATTCATCAACTGATGTGTTTGTTGATGCAATGCTTTAAACTCATGTATGTTTCTTAATTTTTCTAAACAAACGGCTTCTGTTTCGGCTTCTTTTCTGTTGTTTTCTGCATAGGCTTCGGCATTTCCCATTCGCAAGATGCATCTTCTTTTTCCTTTCAATAATAAAAGCTGAAACTCATATAGTTCGCACTCTTTGCATAATTCTAAATAATATTCTGTATAAGCTAAACAGAACACGTATAATTTTTTATCCAACAAAATTTCTATATCAAATAATGCCTGATAGATAATTGTATCAATAGATGATGACTCGTGAAAATTTCGTAAGCTTTTTAAAAGTATTTTTATCAGGTAACTTTTTTCGTACGAAACATTCATCTTTGTTCCGGAAAATTTTTCTATAATTTTTTTTGTTTCTATTTGATTGTTTACTGCTTCAAAGAGTTTTAAATAATTTTTTCCTTTTGCATCTTCTTTTTGCATTAATGCAAAATATCGTTTCTCATTAACAGATAATGATTTAACCAATTCAGATAAATGTTCCCATTTCCAGGATTTCATTAAAAATTATTTTGACAAATATAGAGAAAATTGAATGTGCTGGTTTGTTTTTTAAAATATTGCAAAACAAATTGCATACAAAAAAAGATGGCATCACTAAAAGCGATGCCATCTTTAGAAATTTATCTTTTTAGAAAATTAATCTATTGCAATTGCAACTGGAATTGGTTCTTCATCAAATAAACGCTTACCAATTAAGTCGTCTAAGTCAGATTTGAATAAGATTTCTTTTGCTAATAATGCTTCTGCAATTTTATTTAATTGCTCGCGTTTGTCAGTCAACAAAGCAACCGTACGTTGGTATGCAGTTTCAATTAATTTACGTACTTCTTCGTCAATTACTTTTGCTGTGTCATCAGAATATGGTTTTGTAAATGTGTTGTCTTGTTGTGGATCGTAGAACGATACATTTCCAATTTTTTCATTCATACCATATACTGTTACCATTGCATATGCTAATTGTGTGATGCGTTGCAAATCGTTTTGCGCACCAGTAGAAATTTTATTAAACACAATTTCTTCAGCAGCACGTCCACCAAGTGTCATACAGATTTCATCTAACAATTGTTCTGTTCTGTATAAATATTGCTCTTTCGGTAAATATTGTGCGTAACCTAATGCTGCAATACCACGTGGAATAATGGTTACTTTTAATAAAGGATGTGCATGTTCTAAATACCAACCACAAATTGCGTGACCAGCTTCATGATAAGCAATAATTTCTTTTTCATGCGGTGATATGATTTTGTTTTTCTTTTCTAAACCACCAATACTTCTGTCCACTGCTTCATTAAAGTCATCTACTTCTACTTGTGTTTTTTCTTTACGTGCAGCAACTAATGCAGCTTCGTTACAAACGTTTGCAATTTCAGCACCAGCAAAACCTGGTGTTAAAGAAGCTAATTTCTCTGGTGTAACATTTGGTCCAAGTTTAGTTAACTTTTTTAAATGCACTTTAAATATTTGTTCTCTTCCTTTTTGATCTGGTTTGTCGATAGAAATTTGTCTGTCGAAACGACCTGGTCTTAATAAAGCTGAATCTAATACGTCAGGTCTGTTGGTTGCTGCTAACATAATAATTCCTTTGTCGCCACTGAAGCCATCCATTTCTACTAACAATTGATTCAACGTACTTTCGCGTTCGTCGTTGCTTTGCATCATGTTTTTGCCACGCGCGCGACCAACAGCATCAATCTCATCTATAAAAATAATACAAGGTGCTTTTTCTCTGGCTTGTTTAAATAAATCACGTACACGTGAAGCACCGACACCGACAAACATTTCTACGAAATCAGAACCTGAGATAGAGAAAAACGGAACCTGTGCTTCGCCAGCCATCGCTTTGGCTAATAAGGTTTTTCCGGTTCCCGGAGGGCCAACCAATAAAACACCTTTCGGTATTTTGGCACCTAATGCGGTATATTTTTTCGGATTTTTTAAGAAATCCACCACTTCTTTCACTTCTTCTTTCGCTTCATCCAAGCCGGCTACATCATCAAAAGTGACACTTACTTTCGTGTCTTTATCATACAAGTTGGCTTTTGATTTTCCGATATTGAAAATTTGTCCGCCAGCGCCACCCATGCCGCCGGTTGCTCTGCGCATCAGGAACATCCACACACCAA
>DAOORG010000351.1:0-2816 GCA_035389165.1 Chitinophagales bacterium | reverse complement strand
CCAAGAAACGATGCCGAAAGAAACAGACCTTGTTTTGTCTTTTTATTCGGAGGTGGTTTTGCAGGTAAGTTTGATGATTGCACACAGGAAATTGGCAAAGGAATGGCACAAAAAGGATACGTAGTCATCCTCGCAGATTACAGGGTTGGATTTAAAAATGCTTTGCTGGCAGGACAATGTGTCGGAGATTTTAATTCCGGTATGTATCCTGCGTTTTTGCGTTCTGTTCAAGATGCGCGTTCTGTTGTTCGATATTTAAAAGCAAATGCCGAGCGCCTCGGCATAGACAGAAACCAGATTTTCGTGAGTGGTCAGAGTGCAGGAGCATTAACAGCCATCGGACTTGGATTAATTGACAACAATACTGCACCTAAAATTATTCTGGAACAAATTGGCGGAAATATGGACCCGATGAATGACAATATGCAATTCAATTCAAATGTTGCCGGAATTATTTCTATGGCTGGTGTAGTGATTGACCCGAATCTGGTCATCGGCAAAAAAATAAGCACACCGATGAATTTTATACATGGCACCTGTGATGAATTACTGGATATGAATTCCGGAAGTCCTTTCCGATGTGCAGATAGAAAAACTTTTCCAATTGTATATGGCGGTGCTGCCATTTATGAAGCATCAAAATTAAATAACAATCCTGTATCTCTAAACATGATTTGTAATGGATCACACAGTATGAGTTCAATTGGATATAATAATCTTATAGAGCTCTTAAGTGAATTCACCTACAGTGTCATAAAAGGAAATCCAATCACCGGAAAAAAAATCATACCGGCACAAAAAGGCGTTTGTAATAAACCGGAACTTTGTAAATAAAATCAGATATTATCCATATCCAGGTATTTGAATTTCAAAAATCGTTTGATGTTGAACGTAGCTTCATTTGACTCTTTGATGGCTGTTGACAAAGCCGTATTTAAATCATCGTGATACTCGGATTTGTTTCTCAGATAAATATGCACATAGTATCCGTTTTCTTTTGTAATCGTATATCCGAGATATTTAAAATCAGGGTTTGTATCCACCATATTATAAATTACTTTACAATTGGTCCAGTCATAACTTAAACGCTTTTTATCGGCACTTGGAAATCCTATTAATACCACATCTGCATTTACATTATTAAAATACGTATCCGATAATTTATGCGTGGCAAAATAAGCGTCCGTCAGACCGTTGTAATCATAGCATTTTGCTTTTACATAATGCGGAAAAACACCGGCATCACCAAATAGTACTTTTATTTTTTTATTGTCGATATCCTTTATTTTATTGATATTTTTAGCCAGCATATAATGCGAACGCGGCACAAAAAAAGCGGAACCTGCATTATTGGTGATAGAAGCCAGTTCAATAAAATTCTCATCATACAATCCTTTAGAAAGAATAATAAGATTTAAAAATCCGGCAATTAAAGCGATTTTAACTTTATCTAAATGATTATTATTTTCCAGTTCAATAATGGCAAAAAGTATAAACGGAAAGAATAGCTGGAACGGAAACCTGTCGGCAAAATTCATTACTAAAAAGGATTTACCGTACAATCCGAAAAAGATAATAAATGAAACTGTTCCAAGGAAAAACAACAGCTTTGTTTTTCTGAAAAAATAAAAAACCAATCCTGCGCAAATAAGATAATACCAGGAAGTATACATGTTAAATATAAAAGCAAATTTACCAAACTGATTATCCATTACTTTATGATAAAACGGCAATGGAAATAACAATCCGAAATACAGGTATCTCCCCACAAAGTAAACCAATCCAACAAGAGCGACAACGGCGATGGCTTTGTAATTAATTTTAATTTTTCTGTAAAATTGAAGGTATGCGAAATAAAAAAAAGCATAAATAGCACCTTCCGGTCTTGTTAAAGTAAGGAGCAGACACAATAGCCACAACCACCATTGTTTTTTAAAAGTAATCTCTTCTTCTTTTAAAATAAAAAAAGACTCCAGCAATAACCAGCACCACAAAATGGTTTCCAACCCTGAAAATGCATGCACATATACCTGCCAGTTGGTAACAATAATAAGAATTGCAAATAAGGTAATTTTACCTGAACTCGTTTTCTTATAAACTCTGTAAATCAGCAGCAGTAAAAAAAACAATCCGATAAGTTTAATTAAAATATGCGGCTGTATATGCAGCAAGTACGGCAAGACAGAAAATGCAGCATAAATAAAACTGGTATATGCTTCCACCGGTTTGCCTTCCGTGCTCCAGCTCCAGACACCGTGTTCTACCAGATTTCTGCCATACTTAAAAAAGATAAAAGCATCATCAATGACAATCTGAAAAAAAATCAGGATTCCTAAAAAAAGAGAAAACAGGATAAATAAAATCGCGCCGTATTTTTGTATAGTATCTTTATTCATTACAGTACAGATTAACCGGTTTATTTAAATTTCAAAAATCTGGTTTCAAAATATTTGTACGAAAGATGTGCAATCAAAAACGTAAACACATAGGAAGTCAGGTATACAAACACATTGAAATAAAGGACGTTGTTTATTTTCATCGCCTGCGCGAGATAGATAAATAACAGCGTAATTACAATATGATACAGATAAACACCATACGTAATAGATCCAAAATAAGAAACTACTTTATTATCCAGGAATCTATACTTGGAAGTTTCTTCCGTTAGATGTAACAAAAGAATAGCAGCGAGGAAAGCATAAATTTCATGCACCAAAACAGGAAACTCAACGCCATTCATTATCATAATTACAAACACGACAATGCTTAAATAAACCACCCATTTTTGCCGGAAGAAATTCAGATAGCGGTGATTA
>DAOORG010000350.1:0-2829 GCA_035389165.1 Chitinophagales bacterium | reverse complement strand
AAACGAACGCCTTGTTCCTTCATTACTTTATGCGCTTTGGAGGCTGTTAGTTGTCGAACATAAAATGTTTCATTTACCACAAAATGGTGGATGGCATGTGTGCTGCCGAAGTTGAAACAAAACAACTGAAACGGAAGAAAATACCATTTATTCAATACCTGTGTTTGTTGCATCACATTACCCAATTCCACATCGCCGTAATAATGCATATTAGAAGTAATAAAATGCAGTGAAAACATGCGAAATAAATTCGGAAAAATCAGTATCGCCACCAGCGGATTTATCCATGTAAACTGTGCTTCTATAATGGCAGGACTTTGATAACCCAACTTAAAAATATCCGAAATAAATTGCACCGCATAATGTGCCAGAAAAAAATACCACACAAAATATAATGCCATTGTAAAAGGCATCATTCCATACATTTTTATCTTTTTAAATTCCAGTGCCTGCTCTCGTGACAACTCACCATTTTTTACTGCTTCAATAATATCTTTTCGCACATAATATCCACGCAAAACGCCACCCAGCAAAATATCTGCCGTAGTAATCAACCGCTTAAAACCCCATTTTTCTCCGTTGGTCACACCGCGTTCTTCCACATCAGTTTTAGTGCCGGAAGTTCGGTGATGATGAAAATGCAACACTCTTCTAAACCAAGGATTGATGGTCATCGGACGAAATATCCAGACACCCAGCATCATCAGATTATGCATGAATTTATTTTTTTTGAAATACATGTAATGTATTAAATCATGCTCAAGTTCATGCAACAAAGAAGTCCAGAAGGCAACAGACAAAACAACCAAGACAACTCCAATCTTACCTTGTAAATACAATACTGCGGAAAGAACAATCATAAAAATGGAAAACGAAAAAATAAAAAAACCAATGGCATTCTGATGCTGCAAAATGGGATATTTTGCACGAATTGCCTTACTCGCCAACTGCACTTCCTTACGAATGATTCTGGTTTTCTGTTCGTCTTCTTTGCTTTTAATTTTTATATCATCTATAACTAATTCCATAGAAATTAAAGTTACAATTAGTTTTGATATTTAACCGCAAAGCGCGCAAAGGATTTTCGCAAAGTATACAAAGAAATAAATGAATTTATCTATTGTTAATTGGGTAGTTGAAATAAGATCCTGAAACAATCCCGATATTCATCGGGAAAAAATGACAGCGACATTAATTGTTTATTAGTTCCATCGCCTTTTCATAAATCAGCTCAATCTGATCTTCTAAGGTGATATTGGTGGTATCAATTTCTATGGCATCTTCGACTTTTGTTAATGGTGAATCTTCGCGTGTGGAATCAATTTTATCACGGTGCAATAAATTGGCTTTTAGTTCTTCTAAAGGAAATAATTTTCCGGATTTTTTCAGTAATTCTTCCTGTCTTCTTTTCGTACGGACATCTACATCTGCGGTCATAAAAAATTTAAGTTCCGCGTCCGGAATCACCACGCTGCCGATATCTCTGCCTTCCATCACCACACCTTTTTGTGCCGCCATTTTTTGTTGCTGTGCCACCAGCATTTTCCGAACATTACTCATCGCTGCCACTTCCGAAACAATGGCTGCTACTCTTGGCTGACGAATTTCTTCCTCCACGTCCACATCATTTAAAAACGTATGATGCAGGTCTCCTGCTTTTCTAAAATCTATAGAAATTTTCGGAAGTGCATTTTCAATACCTTCCAGATTATCCAAATCTATTAAATGCTGTTGAAAATAAAGCGTAACCGCTCTGTACATAGCACCGGAATCTATATAGATGTAGCCTAATTTTTTTGCCACTCGTTTTGCCGTGGATGATTTTCCGCAAGCCGAGTAGCCGTCAATGGCGATGTTTATTTTTTTCATGGTTTAGATTTGAGAGATGAGAAATGAGAGATGAGAAATGAGAATTATTCTTCTCACATCTCATAATCTCAGTTCTAAACTCTATTTCGCTTTTTTTCCGAATTCGTCTAGTTTTATTCTGAATGTTAGTTGATGATCACTGCCTGTGCGGTGATACTGCGCATATGCATAATCAAAAGCAAACTGTTTAATATTAACACCAAATCCTGCTGAAATACCGGAAAACCCTTTCTTCTTACCCACTCCTAATTCCTGTCTTCTCATGTGATTATAGCCGATGCGCAAACGAACCGGTTTTCCTGCCTGCACTTCAGCACCGAATGCAAAATGTCGGAAAATATTATCTATCACTTCAGAACCTTTACTTTTCTTTTTTGTGGTTCCAAACAAATTGGTTGATTGCTCTTCTTCCGGAAATTTCAAATTCCATACTTGTAAATCGTGTGCAGTAACGGACAAGGTGACCGGAATTTTTTTAAATCGTTTGGAGAAAGAAAAATCGAGTGCTATCGGCAATCTTTGTCTGCCGTCTTCTTTCACATAGGTTTTTAATTCCACACCGGCATTGCGCACCACAGCAGCAAACGTCCAGTTACTTTTAGGATTGTGATAACCAATTGCCACATCTGTGGCAAAACCAAGAGATGTGTACGTTTCTAAATGTGATACAATGAATTTCAGATTTACACCATAAAAAAATTTACGAATGCTGCGACCAACACCTACCTGAAAATTGAAATCTGCCGCACGGAAAGTTCCGGTGGAATTTCCGGCAATATCTCTGCCATCAAACTTTCCATAGGAAGCATACTGCATAGTGTAGGCCAGCGTTGATTTTATTTTTGGATGATAATAGGCAAACGTGATATTACCTATATTGGTTTTGTCGGTATAAAATGCATTGGTAACAGATAGTTGCTTGTGAAAGGAACTATCCAAAAAACAAGGATTCGAAATTGC
>DAOORG010000349.1:0-2846 GCA_035389165.1 Chitinophagales bacterium | reverse complement strand
AACCAAACCATGATTTTACGCGCAGAACATTTAGTAAAAACATATAGCAAACGAAAAGTCGTAGATAATGTTTCTATTGAAGTAAACCAAGGCGAAATTGTTGGTTTACTTGGACCAAATGGTGCGGGAAAAACGACTACATTCTATATTACAGTTGGTTTGGTAACACCGGACGCAGGTAAAGTTTTTTTAAATGATAAAGACATTTCTAATGTTGCAATGTACAAACGCGCAAAATTAGGAATTGGCTATTTACCGCAGGAAAATTCTGTTTTCAGAACCTTAAGTGTGGAAGATAATATCAAAGCAATTTTGGAATTTACCGATTTAAAAAAATCAGCACAAAAAGAAAAGCTGGAAATTTTATTAGATGAATTCGGTTTAACACATGTACGTAAAACGCAAGGTAAATTATTGTCTGGTGGTGAACGCAGACGAACAGAAATTGCACGTGCTTTAGCATCAGATCCAAAATTTATTTTACTGGATGAACCTTTTGCAGGCATCGACCCTATTGCTGTGGAAGACATACAGCAGATTGTAGAAAAACTGAAATTAAAAAATATCGGTATTCTTATTACCGACCACAACGTGCAGGAAACACTGAGTATTACAGACAGAGCTTACTTATTATTTGAAGGAAAAATCTTGAAACAAGGCAGTGCAGAAGAACTCGCTTCTGATGAACAAGTGCGCAAAGTGTATTTAGGACAGAATTTTGAGTTGAGAAAAAAATAATGTACCAACCATCACTTCAACACCAATCGATCATCAAACCTGAACAATTTCGTTTCTTTAATTTTTACTTTATGAAAATCTTTGTGCAACGGATTTATCAGGTAATTAAATTCTTCAGGAATAATAACAGATGGAACTTTTAATATAAGTGAAGTTTGCGATTTTATCCATTTATCACCAATTGTCTGAAATTGTGCCTGTGCTTTTTTTCTATTTAGTTCATCAGAAATTTCTTCATGTAAAATTTCTTTTATCAATATAGTATCAGGTATTTCAATAGTTATTAGCATTAAATCATCAGGAACGTAATTATTTGTAGTATGAACTAATATTTCCAACAAAGCTAAAGATCTATATGATGCTGCATATAATAAAGATAAACCAACAGAATTCCATCGTCCACCATTTAAACGAGCACCTGTACCACTTAAATCATTTGCAAATCGTTGTCCTGAAATTCTATACACCAACATAAAGTCCTTTTTGGGTATTCAGGATTAAGCAAAAATACCATACTCTATTCTTCCTAATTCTTGTTCTAAAAGCTCGAAACCGAAAATAGTATCTAAAAATGAAATAGGCATTTCATTATTAAAAATAAGTATCTCTGCTTTCATCCAACCACAAAATTTATCTAAAGTGCCAAAAACCTCAGCGCCACGTTCGTATAAGCGTTGCAAATGCAAAGCACGCTCTGATGCATCCTTACTTAATACGTCTTTATCTTCGTAGCGTTGTAAGGTGCGCTCTGAGATATTTAAAACAGATGCCATTTCTTTTAGCGTCAAATCGTATCGCTTCATCAGATTTTCTATCTGATACATTGCCATGCCATTTCTTGATCTGTTAATTAAATGCTGTGCATCATCTTTTATAATAGAGGAAAATGAAGATTCCGAATAATAGGGTACTTCTTTGTCCATTACCAGCGTTGCTGGTTGTTCTTTGATGGGATATCTGGTTGGCTTCTTTTTCAAAACACGTCATTTGTCACAAATTTAATACATTTTGTCGTGATTGTCAATTTTTTTTCACAAAAAATGTTTTTCATTTTTCATCACGTTTTGTAATGTCCACTCAATTTTTTGCTCAAATGGTGATTGACGAACATTACAATCTGATTTATAGCAGCTTTTACAGGATTTTGGCAGACAAGGATCTGCATGTATAAAAGTTTCTAAATTATTTGGAATAATTTGCTTGATATTTTCTTCAACTGACTTCAATTCATCATGTACTTCATTTGCATTAAAATACCAGGGCACTGTTGTATGGCAATCAATATGAATTTTGTCACCGAATTTTATGATACGCAGATTATGAATATCTATCCAGTTTTGCTGACGGTTGCTGTTTAGCTGTATCACTACTTTTTCTAACAACGAAAAATCAGCTTCATCCATGATGCCGGCTACCGATTTTTTCAGGATTTTATAGCCACTGAAAATAATTAAAAAACCCATCAGTATGGAAACAACATTATCTATCCAGTATATCTTTGTAAGATAAATAAAGCCTAATCCAATCAACAAACCAATAGATGTATAAGCATCTGACTTTAAATGTTCACCACTGGCAATCAGCGTAAGTGAACTATTTTTCTCACCGCTTTTCTGCGCAAAATGACCAAGTCCGAAATTGATGATACCGGAAATAACAATTAATACCAATCCTATATCCAGACTTGAAATTTCTATTGGCTTAAACAGGTTGTAAGTAGATTTTATAAACATGGAAATACCGGCAACCAGAATCAAGCTGCCTTCTATGCTGGCGGAAATAAACTCAATTTTGCCGTGTCCGTATGGATGATCTTCATCGTGTGGTTTGGCTGCGAGATACAAACTATACAACCCGAAACTACCGGCAACTATATTTATAATACTTTCTAATGCATCAGTTAAAATTGCATTAGAATTGGTTTTAAAAAATGCATAAAATTTAACTCCTAAAACAAAAACACCTACAATCAATGCAAACGATTGTACAAATATTTTCTCTCTGCTGTTAGGTGTTTGCTGGGCGATAGACATTCTAAATGATAGCTAAAATTTTAAACACATCCTATGTTTGCAAGAGATAGAATGAATCGATAAATAAATATCTTG
>DAOORG010000348.1:0-2847 GCA_035389165.1 Chitinophagales bacterium | reverse complement strand
GTTGTCTTATAACCACGTTGATTTTTGTATTGAAAATCATAACGCGAAGTGCCGTCAGCTTCTTTGTTTTTAATGATGGTACCTTCATTCACCCAACGCGGCAATAAAATGCCATCTTCATCATCATTCAAACCCGTAAAAATTTCATAAGGTTTATTATCCATTAAACCAATGAAGGCAATCCACTTGTCTTTGTTATTTTGAAAACGCACCACATCTGCTTTTAAAGAAGCCGGACGAGTAATTGGAAAATGTGCAGTACCTTCTGAAGTATCTTCTTTCTTTTTCTCTTCATTGCTAATCAAAACACCTGACCGTGAGCCATCGCGATACACGGTAACACCTTTGCAACCGGATTTCCACGCTTCCATATAACATTGCGAAACGATTTCTTCCGTTACATCGTTCGGCATATTTATCGTAACGCTGATGGAATGGTCTACCCATTTCTGAATAGCACCTTGCATTTGTACTTTTTTCAGGTAATCTACATCATTCGAAGTAGCTTTATAATATGGTGATTTTTTCACCAACTCTTCCAGTTCTTCCTGCGTGAAATTTCTGTTCGTATTATAACCATTCACTTCCATCCATTCTTTGAAACGATGATGGAATACTACGTATTCTTCCCAGCTATCTCCTACTTCATCCACAAAATCAATGCGCACATTTTTGTCATTCGGATTTACTTTGCGACGTCTTTTATACACCGGTAAAAACACCGGCTCAATTCCTGAACTGGTTTGCGACATTAAACTAGTAGTGCCTGTTGGCGCAATCGTCAACAACGCAATATTTCTTCTGCCGTGTTCCAGCATTTCATAATACAACTGAGCATCCGCATCTTTTAATCTCAACATGAACGGATTATTTTTCTCTCTTTCCGCATCAAATATTTCGAATGCACCGCGATCTTTTGCCAAATGCACAGAGGCTCTGTAAGCTTCCAATGCCACTGTTTTATGGATATCTACGGCAAATGCAATTCCTTCATCACTTCCATAACGCAGACCTAAAGCAGCCAGCATATCTCCTTCTGCCGTGATGCCAACACCGGTGCGACGTCCTAATATTGCCATATTGCGAATCTTATTCCATAAATTAATTTCCGTGTGCTTTACATCTTCCGTTTCAGGATCTTTATTCAGTTTGTCTAAAATGGTATCTATTTTTTCCAACTCCAAATCAATGATATCATCCATGATGCGTTGAGCATAGGCGATGTGTTGTTTGAATAAATCCCAATTAAAAGTGGCATGCTTGGTGAATGGATTTTCTACATAAGAAAATAAATTGATGGCGAGCAAGCGACAAGAATCGTAAGGACACAATGGAATTTCACCGCAAGGATTGGTAGATACTGTTTTAAATCCTAAATCAGCATAACAATCCGGCAATGATTCGCGAGTAATGGTATCCCAAAATAAAATACCAGGTTCTGCTGACTTCCAGGCGTTGTGTACGATTTTTTTCCAGATAGCTAATGCGTCAACTTCTTTTTGTGTGGAAGGTGTTTTACTATCTACCGGAAATTGCTGTGTATAAGATTTTTGTTGTTCAACTGCTTGCATAAATTTATCATTTATACGCACAGAAATATTAGCACCGGTCACTTTTCCCTGTTCCAGTTTTGCATTGATAAAATCTTCCGCATCAGGATGTGCAATGGAAACCGACAACATGAGCGCACCACGTCGTCCATCTTGCGCTACTTCGCGTGTAGAATTAGAATAGCGTTCCATAAACGGCACTAAACCGGTAGAGGTCAATGCTGAATTTTTTACCGGTGAACCTTTGGGACGAATATGCGATAAATCGTGACCGACACCACCGCGGCGTTTCATCAGCTGCACCTGTTCTTCATCGATTTTCATGATACCGCCATAAGAATCGGAAGCGCCATCGTTGCCAATCACAAAACAATTGGATAAAGAAGCAATCTGGAACGGATTGCCAATTCCGGTCATCGGACTTCCTTGCGGAATGATGTATTTAAAGTTCTTTATCAGGTCGTAAATCATTTCTTCCGACATTGGATTCGGATAATTGGATTCAATGCGGGCAATTTCACCTGCAATTCTGCGGTGCATATCATCCGGTGTTTTTTCGAAAATATTGCCTATGGAGTCTTTTAACGCGTACTTGTTGAGCCAAACTCTGGCGGCCAGGTCATCGCCGTTGAAGTATTTGAGAGAAGCACTGATTGCCTCTTCTTGTGTGTAGGTTATTTTGTCTGTTATGATGTCTGAAGTTTGCATTTTATGGTAATTTTTCAATTTGAGCGGACAACAAAATTACTCAATTAAAATAGTTATGCAATACCTAAATTTAGTAAAGTTTTCTAGTAATTTATATAACTTACTGATAATCTGTTGTTTGATTTTTTATGAACACATAAATGTTTACAATTTTTTTTCAACTTGTGTGCAAAATATTACAAGCAGATAAATTTTTCGAGAAATCACTAATAAGTATCAATACATACAATCAGCATCAGCCAATTAGCTGAAATTTAGCGTGAAATACAGAAAAATATAGAGATTTGAGCTACTTACAGACTTAGATTTGCTGCAGCAGCGTGTTAAAATACACCACTTGTGGCGGCGTATACTTTCCTAAAAGAGCAGAGAAATTTTTATGGTGTTCGCTCAAGAACAATTTATATACAAACACATCTTTAAAAAAGAACTGAAACGTAAACGTCACGCCTTCGTTATCATTCAACACTTTGAATATTTTATGATCCACCGTTAATTGTGTTTCCTGAATAAAATGAATTACATCGTCTTTCATCCATTGCAGCCATTCGTCGGCAAGTTCGGTATCAATATTTGCTGTTAAGGTGTA
>DAOORG010000347.1:0-2855 GCA_035389165.1 Chitinophagales bacterium | reverse complement strand
CATATTCTTCTGTGGAAGCATTTTTAAACATCGTGGATTTTATCGGCATATTCATGTATACCTGTGTAAATCGCTCCAAATGCAAATCATATCCGTACATAATATTTAGCGTTCCGTTGAAGATAATGTACTTTCCGTTCGTAAAAAATACAACATCATTGCCAATTAAATTTTTTAGAATTTTTCCGGATTCAAGATTCTCAAAATAAGCTTTTTTTGTTTTCTCGCTCTGCTCTTCTTTTAAGTAAAGTGGTTGACTGACTTTATTGTTTAATACAAAGAGCAACAGCAACAGCAATATAAATTTTAATTGAAGTGGTTGTTTTGTTGAAATATAAATGATAAAACCAATAAGCAAAAGTAGGATGGATTCATACGTGTAATTCAGGTTGGCACCAGCTCTTAATAGAAACAGATTGCTCACCAGCGAAAAAACAAATCCTGCAATTGCCAGGAATTTTATACTTCTGTTGGTTGATTTTAAATTCAGAAACGCTACAATCAGAAAGGGTAAGGTTTTTAATAAATTAACTGTAATAATAAATAAATTAATACGGATATCACTGGAGTATTGTACAGTGTAAAAAAATAGATTTTTAATAAAATGATCGCCATACAAACCGGTGAAAAAGATAAAGCCTGAAAAGGTAATAAATGATAAACCTATTGCAAAAATAATAGTATCTTTTTTCATATAGAACAACCAATGTAGGCCAATAAAAAGGTAAATATAAATGACCACATCATGTTTGAAAAATATGCTGATAATAGCAGCAACTAATGCTTTTAATAAATCTTTCCTTACTTTGCTCTGAACGTGATACCTGAGGAAATAGAATATAAAAACGCTGAAAAATGTAACTTTAAAGCTATCCGGCCTGAAAGAGAAAAAATGCATCGGCAATATCAATAGTAGTAATAATGCAATTTGGATAAAGCTTATTTTTTTTGGGATAAACAGTTCCGTGATTTTAATCACGATGCGTACGTTTACAAATAACAAAACAAACGATAAAAGTCGACCCCAAACTAAAGCTCTGTGCATGTCTGTAAAAATATTTACATGCATAGTTGAACAAAATTTTTGCATAAATGCAGCATAAAAAGGCGGATAAAAGCAAATGAAATAAGGGAAGTTGTCAGGATTTGTGTACACAGTTCCGTATTTTTTCAATACTTGAAGGTGAAATAAAAAGGAAAATTCCATGCCTTCTAAATCGATAGAATAGGAGAATATATAGCTTGTAAAAACCAATAGTATAAATGCAAAAAACACGTATTCCATCCATTTATACATCGATTGATTAGCAGGAAATTTGGATTTTAAAAAAGACATTCTATTGTAGTTTATTTAGAGAATCTGTAAATTAACAGATACTTACTTTTTTTAAATGGCGAATATAATGGATAATTTACAGACAGATGTTTTTTTGATTTTTCATCGTTCTCAATTAGTAGGTATTTGATAGTTCCATCAGTGAAATTTTTATCATAAGACTGTGCATTTATAAATGTTAGCTTTGAGCGAATGTCAGCATTTGTAGTGTACAATTCTATAAATCTATCTAAGTGCATATCGTGCCCTAAAATAAGCTGCTTGTCTGAATAAAACACACTGTATTTGGTATTCGGGAAAAAGACGGTGTCATCTTTTATTATCGAATCCACCAAAGGTTTGTCAGCTAAATATTGATGGTATTCTTTTTTGAATTTTTTTAAGTTGGATATGTTAAAGTTTATTTCACGAAACAAGATGTTAGTCAAGAGTAAAAAAAGCAGATAACTTAAAAATAAGATGTAAAAAGTGCTTCTATTGTTGTTTACTTTTATGGCATTTAATGAATAAAATATTGGAATATTTATAACTAAAATCAAAATCAGTTCATAAGTGTAATTTAAATTAGCACCGGCACGGGTAATCAAAATATGCGATATAAAAAACAATCCAAAAGATACAATACTGATGAATTTGATTTCATTTTCAAATGGCTGTTTCCTGGATTTTTTAAAATTATAAACAGCTAACAACACTAGTGGTAATGTTCGGATAATACTAAGCGGAATGATATTTATTAAGTAAGATTTATGAAGCTCAGTAACTTGTTGAATATTCAATAAAATGGTGTTCATAAAGAAAAATTCACCATACATAAAATAACAGCCGATAAATAATATTACACATAATATAGCAAATGCAAAAAAGTGATAGAATGCAAGTTTGTTTCTTTTTAGTAAAAGAACAGTGAAATAACAAAGTGTGATATGGATAATAATATCTTGTTTGGAAAAGATGGCTAATAGTGAAAACACTAATGAAAGAATGAAATCTTTTTTAGTAGAATGCTGAAAATAGAAGTTTATTAAATGATATATAAACGCACTTAAAAAAAAGAGTTTAAATGCATCTGGTCGTGTGGCAAAAATATGATCAGTAAGCAAAAGCAGATAAAGCCCTACACTTAAAAGTTGGATAAAAAAGCCTGTTTTGTACTTACTGATTATTTTTATAATATAAATGCATTGTCCGAAAACTAATGCGAATGAAATGCTTCGTCCTAAAACAAGTAATTCATAAATATCTGTTTTAGGATCGAGGTGTAATAACCAAATAAAGCACTGAAGTACATGAAAATAAACTGGTGTGTACAAGCAATTTGAATAAGGAAATACTTCAGGATTAGGATACAACTGTTTTCCTGTATGCAATTGCTGGAAAATATTTATGAAGTAAAATTCCAATCCGCCATTATCTACAGAATAACTAAATACAAAGATTATTTTTAACAGTAAAACCGTAAATAAAATCAGCAAAACCGGCAAATAGTAAAGCTTATATTTTTGAATCAGATTCACGG
>DAOORG010000346.1:0-2860 GCA_035389165.1 Chitinophagales bacterium | reverse complement strand
AACGAAATTCTCTTTAGAAGAAGCTTTGGAATACATTCAAGGCGACGAATATGTAGAGTTGACACCTAAATCTATTCGTATTCGTAAAATCTACTTAGACGAAAACGAAAGAAAACGTAAAACTGGTAAATAGAACACAGATATAGCTAATTCATTTTTGATTAGCATACTTTATACAAACCTGTCAAGATAAAACTTGACAGGTTTTTTTGTTTATAGATTTAATTTCCCGAAATTTAGTTAATTAAACAATATGCCAACAACAATTTTCATCACAGGTGCTACTGGATTTGTCGGAACACATTTAGTCAATGCTAATCTTGCAAAAGGAAATACGGTTCGTGCTTTTGTGTTACCGAATGATCCGGAAATCAAAAATCTTCAAGGCAAAAATGTAGAGATTATTTATGGTGATATCAGAAATTACGATGACATCAAAAAAGGATTAACTGATGATATTGACATCGTATTTCATTGTGCTGCTTTTGTTTCAGATTGGGGCAAACGTGAGATATTCGAACAAGTAATGATTAACGGCACTGAAAATGTTTGTCGTGCAGCTAGCGAAGCCAATGTAAAGCGTTTTGTTAAAATTAGCACGAATGATGTGTTTGGATTGCGTGAAGATGTAGTCATGGACGAAACCTTTCCGCTAACACCTTGGAATGAACCTTATCCGGATACCAAACTAATTGCAGAAGAAATTGCTTGGAAATATTATAAAGAAAAAAACTTAGCAGTAACCATGGTGTATCCATGCTGGATTTTTGGGCCTGGTGATAAAACATTTGTTCCACATTTAGCCGATGCCGTTCTGAAAAAAGAGATGGTTTTTATGCGTAAAAATGCCATTGTTTGGCCAACCTATATTGAGAACTTAGTTGATTTATTGATGCTGATTGCAGAAGATAAACGTGCGATTGGCAATGGCTACTTAGTGCACGATGGCGAAAGTACTACACTGGAAGAATTTACCAATAGCTTAGCAAAAGCTATCAATGCGAAAGAAGTGACGATGCGTATTCCATATTGGTTAGCGTATATTGTTGCTGTCGTAATGGAATTTTTTGGAAGATTATTGAAGCAAAAAGATAGGCCTTTACTGACTACATACACTGTAAAAAATTTAGGTTCACGTTTGCGTTTTTCTATTGATAAAGCAAAAAGAGAGTTGGATTGGATGCCGAAAATTTCATATAAAGAAGGCTTTGCAACAACCATGAAATGGCTGAAAACATTAGATGTTTCAACGTTAAAACAAAAATAATATTGGTATCACAAAGACCACAAAGCATCACAGAGCATCAATGAGTATTTTAAATAAAATACTCCGTGTAAAACTCTGTGCGACTCTGTGATATAAAAAAAAATAAAATGAATCTCTATCAAGATAAAATAGCATTTATTACTGGTGGTTCTACAGGCATTGGTTTAGCCATTGCAAAGTCTTTGGCAGCGCAAGGCAGCCATGTAGTAATATTTGCGAGAACTGTTTCTAAATTAGAAAGCGCATTAGAAAGTATCAAACTGTCACAAAAAAATATAACTCAAAAAACAAACTATTATAGTGTAGATACTGCTGACAACAATGATGTGAAAACTACTTTTGAAAAAGCAATTCATGAAATAGGCACACCAGATATTTTAATTAATTGTGTAGGCATTGCACAACCAGATTATTTTGAAAATATCAGTTTTGACATCTTCGATAAAACCATTAAAACGAATTTACATTCTACATGGAACGCATGTCATGCCATTGTGCCTTACATGAAACAAAAAGGCGGTTATATCGTGAATACTTCTTCTATTGCTGGATTTTTAGGTGTTTTTGGTTATACAGATTATTGTATGACAAAGTTTGGTATCATTGGTTTTTCTGATGCACTACGTCAAGAGTTGGCGCAGTACAATATTGCGGTTTCGGTATTGTGTCCGCCAGATACAGACACACCTGGTTTTGAAGCAGAAAATAAAAATAAACCTGCCGAAACGAAAGAGATTGGCGGCAAAGCGAAATTATTGCATCCTGAAGTAGTGGCACAAGCTGTGTTAAAAGGTATTCAGCGAAAGAAGAAAATGATTATTCCAGGAACAGAAGGCAAACTTACGTTACTTTTAAAAAGATTTTTTCCATCCTTGTTAGAATGGATTATGAATAGCAGCATCAAAAAGGTACAGAAGAAATAAATGAGAAATAAAACAACATACATTTTACAACTGCTTACATCTATTGGTTTAATTGCCTTTTGGACTGCTTTTTTTAGTATTGGTTTTGAGAATCCAAATTATCCTGATTACTATACTAAGTTTGAACATAGCTTTCCATTGCCTGATAGTTTTTTATGTATTGTTTTATTGATAGCTTATTTCAACAGAAACAACATTCAATGGAAAAACTACACTTTGGTTGCAGCCGGTGCGATGATATTTTTAGGCTTGTGTGATTTTAGTTTTAATGTTATGAATGGCATGTATAACGTAGGACTTGCCGATGGCATTATGAATGCGTTTATCAATATTTGGTGCGTTGGCTTCGGCGCGTGGCAGATGTATGTAGCAATGAAATAATTATTGTTTATTTTGCTTTATTTTCTTAATTAAATTCTGTTTCACTAATGACCATTTCTTAACTTTATTTTCATTAGCATCCTTTAAACCTAAATCTACACAAACTTGTAACTTGCTATTTGTTTGATTTTTTATTGACTTTCTCATACATTAAAATTAATATTCTTCTTTTTTCATTAAAGAACCATTAGGAAAATAATAATTCCAAGTTCCACATTTTTTAGAGCACGATGCGCCTAGTTGTGTATACAATGTCTGTATTCCGGTTTCAGGATCTGGCACATAAATA
>DAOORG010000345.1:0-2865 GCA_035389165.1 Chitinophagales bacterium | reverse complement strand
GGCATTAAAAAATGCCACCCTAAACAGGTAGCATTTTTTTCTGCATCAAATCAGCCTATGGATTTTCCTGAACCGGTTTTCTGCCAAGTTTCTCAAATCTAACCTTCAACTTGTCGTAGCTGGCCTGCGCGCCGGGCACGCCGTTTTCTGCCGCTTCTCTGTATTGATGGTAGGCACGCAACGCACCTTCCATGGCTTCGCGGCCTGCAATACGCTTAGCATCATTAATACGCAATAGCAAGTTTTTATAAATTGTTTCCAACTCGTCTGACTGCTCAAAGAAACTTAAGTCTGTGGCAACTTGTGGAATAATAAGCCAACTTGGCATAATGCCCACGCCATTAAAATTGAGCTCATACACCACATCTTCCACAAAAATTTTGTTGTGAACGTCAATGTCGTTTTGGTTCACGGCTCTTTCTTCGGGCGTTAGCGTGGCACCTGCCGGCACTTTTGAAATCGTAGAATTGGCATTCGCTTTCATCAGTGCAATATCTGCCGCTGAATACGTTAAGTTGAGTCTGTTTTCATTTACATTTCCCATTAATTATTAATTTATATTGTGAATAATGGATAAATATAAACGCAATTTTTAAAGATTAGATATTATTTAACATATTTTAATAATATTTGTTTTATACGCAATAAATGTCAAAATCTCTGATAGCCGACTTTGACATTTGTCAATGTTTGTGACTGCGTTTTGTATTTCTTTCCGGTTGCAACAAAGTGAGTTGACAGGTGACAACACCTGTCAAAGGCGAAGTATCTTCATGCAGCTAACAACTCTTTTACCCAATATTGGTTAATTAGTGTATAGAATACAGCCGTATCAAAAATACTTCTTAAGTTTAACGTGCTTTATCGCTGTAAAGCACAGCACGCAACAGCATCATTCAATAGTAAACAAAAAAATAAACATTATGCAAACACTTAAAATAAGAATGGCTTTCTTCGCAGGAATGCTATTACTTACCAGCCATTTGGTGGCGCAAGACAAATTTACGTTGCCAGCTCTGCCTTACAGTTTCAGCGCGTTAGAACCTTACATCGATGCGCAAACCATGCAGATTCATCACGACAAACATCATCAGGCGTATGTTACTAATTTAAACAAAGCACTGAGCGGAAAAGATTCTGTAGGCACGGTAGAAGAGCTGCTTAAAACTATTTCTACTTATCCGGATGCGGTGCGCAACAATGCCGGCGGTCACTATAACCACAGTTTGTTTTGGACCATTCTAACACCTACGCCCAACACGCAGCCATCCGAGCGTTTAACGGCTGCCATCATCAAGCAGTTTGGCAGCGTAGATAGTTTGAAAATGCTTATCAACGATGCGGCTTCCAAGCGTTTTGGATCCGGCTGGGCCTGGTTGAGCGTTGGCACCGATAAAAAACTGTTTGTGTCTTCCACACCTAATCAGGATAATCCGTTGATGGATGTGGTGGAACAAAAAGGCACGCCTATTTTAGGCATCGATGTGTGGGAACATGCTTATTATCTAAAGTATCAAAACAAAAGAGGCGATTATCTTTCGGCTATCTGGAAAGTGATCAACTGGAACGAAATCAATCAACGCTATGACAAGCTGGTGCCTAAAGGAAAATTTGACGACTGGCCGGCTATCAAAGATTTTCATAAAGTGATGAGCCAAACGTTTCATCCAAGCGAAGAAGGAGATTTAGCACCAATTAAATCGCGCAGCAAAGAAATGATAGAAAAAGCGGAAGCACTTAAAAAAAGTACGATTCCAACCTCCTTTAAAAAAGTGCAGGATATTTCTAAAACGATTGATGAATTAATCATAGGCAGCAAGAAACTGGACAAACTGGTGAAAGCAAAAGCAAGCGATAAAAAGATAACGGATAGCTTAACGGCTTTGCACGATGTGTTTCATAAAATAGTGGGCTTGTGCAGCGACGAAGACAAAGAATAAAAAAGTCTTAAAACTAAAAAAGACGTTTCATTGCTGAAACGTCTTTTTTTATTTAAACCAACTAATGAATTATTTTATTGCTTTAATGTTTAGGCTGATATTTACTTCCGGAGAAATAAATTTATCTTTTAAAGATTTATCGTTGCCATAGCTCATGCCCCATTGTGTGCGGTCGATATTGAAATTTGCTTTAGCCGTAACTTCCGTTTCAGAAACGGTAACAGCAGCAGGAAACGATACATTTTTAGTACTGTCTTTCAATGTTAGGTTGCCACTGATGGTATAGTTAGCGCCTTCCACTACAGATGCAGCACCGGCTGCCGCAGTATATGGTTCTACAGAAGATATTTCAAATTTTGCCGTTCCGAATTTTTCAGCATCAAAAAAATCAGGACTTAATAAATGTCCTTTCAGTTTTGTCTGAAACATTTCTTCTTTTTCATCTAAACCAAGTGATTTGATATCGATGGTAAAGCTACCTGCAGTTACTTTTCCGTCTGTTACAGAAATTTTTCCTTCAGAAAGTTTTAATGTTCCGGGATGGTTTTTGCCAACGCCGTTTCCTGTAAATCCAATTACAGATGTTGCATTGTCTGTTGTGAAGTCATTGCCTGTTGCAGTGGCAACTTCTTGTGTTTCAGTAGTAGCGGCTTCGTCGCCTTTAGGTGTGTTGTTGCAAGCGGTGAATAAACCGGCTGCGATGAGCATCAAAAAGAATTGTTTTTTCATTGTTATATTTTTTTATTGTTGCAAAGATAACTATTGTATATACAACTATCTGTATAAAATTTGTTAAATTTTTAAGAAAGTGGAAAAAAAATAAAGGAAAGGAAAAAAATGTGCCCGGAACAGGACTCGAACCTGCATGCCTTTTACAGCGCCAGAACCTGAATCTGGTAAGTCTACCAATTTCTCCACCCGGGCA
>DAOORG010000344.1:0-2881 GCA_035389165.1 Chitinophagales bacterium | reverse complement strand
TAGAAAAACGCTCAGGTGTTTTGCGCTGTTTGTTGTTTTCTAAATAAGTAGAAAAAATATGCTTTACCTCGTTAAATGCTTTTATATCTATAGCCATTAGGCAAATTTACAATTTATGTTGCTAATATTAGAATAGATTCTTTGTTCATTTTTGTCTTAAACCCATGAGTTACGCTATTGAAGTATCACCTTGCTTGCCATATTATTTAATTGTAGGATATAAACTCCTTTAGCCAATTCAGACAAATCTGTTTCTAGTGTATTCATGCCTTCTGTCAATGCTACAGGTATAGTTTTTGTAATATTACCAGTCATATCAAAAATTAATATTTCTGTTGAGATGTCGGTTGCAGCTGTTATCATTACGGATAATCTTCCTGTGGTATTTGGATTTGGATAAACCTTTAATGCTGGAATTATTTTCGGCTGTTCCTCAACAATAGGTGCAACAGTTGCCTTTTGAGTTTCCGTTTCAACCAATTTTGTGGTATAATCTTTTTCTTTTTTGGCAGCAGTATATGTTTCAACTGGTAAACTGTTTACTGAAATTTTATAAAAACCAAAAGAATACTTGCGAATTTTCGCAGTGTTTAAATCATCGGAAGAAATTGCAGCGTTAAATACTCTTTGAATAGTTGTTTTTTGTGCACTTTTTAATGTATCAGTATACAAAAAATTATCCGTTCTAAAAGTAGTTTGTCCCATTGAAGCATACAGGTTGTCAGCGAACAAATAGCTTGCACTTGCTTTTATTTTATTCGTATCTTTTATGTTTAATGTCGCGATTAAATCAATGGAATAATCAACATCAGATTTGTTGTTAAAGTAAATAAATATATCATACTGTTTATTCGTTGATGTTGACGTATTTTTATAAAAACTTCTAAACGAGACATTAGGCAATAAATCAAACCCACCGTTAGAATTGTCAACCATATAGATAGCTGTATCTTCTAAAATTGGTGAAACTAATAAGGCAGCATAATAGGTTGAATTGTACTGAACAGAATTTGTTGCATTATTGTTGCCGGAAAAAGGATCTGCCGCGACTGTATTATATCCTTTAGTAAATCTTGTCATATTATACCATGTGTCACTCTTTGCATAAGGAATATGATAATTGCATAACTTAATTGGATTGGTTTTATTGCAATTCATCGAAAGATTCTTGTTAGCATTTATATCATAGAAATTCATGATGACATCATAATAATACATTGCATGTAACATCGTATTTCCTATTTTTTTCAGGTTATTGTAATCAAAATTAAAATTCCACTCAGAATACCATATTTCACTGTTTGCTGGTAATGCATTAATAAGACTCACTTGTGCTTGTTTAAAAAATCGTTTATTGTACGAGATTTCTAATGTGTCTCTTATTTCATTAAATTCTTTTTTCAATACTATCTCTGATGAGTTTGTGTTTTCTGTTAAAGGAATATTTTTTATAAAATTATAACTGTCTAAGTAAGGATGGATGATGTAGGCATCAATACCGATATAGTTTCTGATATCAGAATTAATCATAAAATTATTCCAATTTTTAAAACCGCCATTTAAATATGCACCGATTGGCATTCCAAATTTTAAATGTGTGAGATGGTCTTCAAAGATTTGTTGACTAGCATTTGCTGGTTGTGTTGCTAATTTTTGTAAAGTGTCTGTCAGTAAAACATGATATAATTTTGAAAGTCTTGCAAATGTCCAGAAAGTAGTATTTGCCTCTTTTATGCTCTGTAAACTTCCATCATCTCGTATCCATATTTTTGTATCTGACGGACTGAAAATATTGTTATTATTCAGAAAGGTATTATAGTCAGACAAAAGATTGTCATCATACATGTACGAGAATGTTTCGTTACTATATTCAATATTATATACTGTAACTCCATTTTTTATCAAAGTAAGATAAGCATCAATATTCTGACGAACTATTTTCTTAAAATTATTGCTAAGTGTTGAGTTGTTGAACGCATCTAAATACCCTTTCTTTAGGTCTACTATAGCTTTAACTTTTGAAGTATCTCTCAATGTCTCTTTTCTTGTATCAAAATTTATAAGTGGAACGTTTCGATAGTGATTAATCATGTTCAGACAAAAACTGCTGCTTGCTGGAACTGTCTTATTTTTGGTGATAGAATTAATAAATGGAAAGATGATATTGCTTCCTGAAAATGGATATGTTGCATTACTAAAATTCTCATATTTATTGTAATTTGAAATAAGAGTATTCCAGTTAATATTGGTGAATAACCATGCATCACCAAATGTTTGCCCAAACCCGGTGTTCCCATAACCGCTGCCCCATCTGTTATAGAAATTAGCCGTTGTGCCGCCCGGAAAACGCCAGGAAATACGCTTGCCAATAGTATTAAATACATCATAAAAAGCGTTGTTAATTTCTAAACCTGAATTGGAAGTATAGTTCTTATAGATGCTCTCTAAGTAACCTTGGCCGGAATTAAAGCCTGTAAAATTATGTTCGATTGTTGTTAAGTGTTTATCAGGAATAATATTCCCGGTGATGTTGGTTTGTGTATAGCAATTTGACAAATAGCAAAATACTAAGCACCAAGTAAGTGTCTTTTTCATTTAGGTGTATTTATGTTTCAAAAGTTATGTCTGCTTAGAACCGACATAAAAATGATGGGTAAAAATGTTACTCAAAAATAAAAAAGTGAAGAGGCAGTGCTTATAGAACGATTAATGAAAACTTTGTAGTATTTTTTACTACAAAGTTGAGAGCTTGAATTGGTAAAGTGGAAAAAATTATAAAATGTGTTTATCAAGAGTTTCTATCCGGTTTTGCCTTGGTGAAAAACCTAAATCTCTTCCCTAATCACCGAATTAATTCCAGGAATAGATTTGAGTCTTGTGA
>DAOORG010000343.1:0-2889 GCA_035389165.1 Chitinophagales bacterium | reverse complement strand
TTTCAGGTAGATATGTATGGTTTTGTCATCCTTATTTCAAATATACATTTTTATTATTATTTCTCAAAACAAGCCGCTTCGCCACAAGGCACAAATATCCATGGTGAGTGCCACGGTGACGTGCACCAAAATACCCAGTAAAATAGAATTGGTGTTTAAACTTAAAAAGCCTAACACGATGCCGGCAATAATTGCGCCGGCAGTTTCACTGATGGGTTTTCCGAAATGTATCATGCAATACGGAATTACTGCAATCAATATCGAATAATAACCAAATTTATGTTTGAGTCCGTGTAGAAGAAATCCTCTGAAGAAAAATTCAATAGAAATAAATTGAAGTATGTAAATAATTTCCCAAACTAAAAACCGTTTCAGTTGTGCACTACTTGTAATATGGTAGAACGGATATTTAGTTAGGAATGCCGGTGACTTTGAAATGAAAAAGACAATGGGCACCATAATGGAAATCAGTAAAATATAAATCCATATATGTTTTCGGATTCCGGATAGCTGAAATCCGTAGTCACTGAGTTTTTCTTTTAAAACCAATTTGATAAGGATGGCCGGTAAAATCAAAAAGACCAGTATGCAATTTAAACCCCAGATGAACAGATTTTGAAAACTGTAATCATACTCAATTAGTGTAGCCTTTGCAAACGCATCCGCAGCTGGCTGTCCCAAAATATTGGTTATTAATTTCAGCACTTCGTGTGTGGAATCGTAGTACTCGCCAAATAGTAAAAATACAGATGCACTAACGATGACTAACACTGCTTTTTTGTCAATATTGATTTCGGATATCGAAAAATATTGTTTGAATTTTGTGAGCAACAGATGCATGCAGTCAGCTTAAAAGAAGATTTTTATATGAAAAAGTGAAAATGGTTTACAGGAAATCTGCGTCAAAATGTAAAGGCAATAAATCTTTAATAGATTTAAAAACATACATTTCACCGGTTTCACCCATCAAAATGACTTCAATATCCTGTTTATGTTTGCATTCTGCTTCAAAAATAGTTTGTCTGCAAATGCCGCATGGCGCTGCCGGTGTTGTTACCGGATTATGTGCACTGCTGCAGGTGATGGCAATGGCTTTTATTTTTTCGTGAGATGCCAGAGAAGCTGCAGCACTTAAGGCTGTCCGTTCTGCACAAAACCCGATAGGATAGGAGGCATTCTCCTGATTGCTGCCATGGATGATTTTACCATTGTTTAATAAGAGTGCAGCACCTACATTGAAATTGGAATACGGTGCATAGCTGCCGTCTTTCGCAAGGCGCGCTTCTTTCATTAACTGCCGGTAGTTTTCCGGAACATCGTCCCAGGTTTCAAAACAGGTATAGTTGATTTCAAATTTTTGTTGTTTATTCATCTGTATCGTTTAAATAATTTATTCGTGTTTTACTGTCGTCTTATTTTTAAAACGGCTGCAACTCTATAACACGAATAATTAAAGATAGTTTTTTTAGTTAACTTTGACTCTATATTTTAAAATGAAAAAACTTTGTTTTGCGTTGATGCTGATAGGTTGTTTAGTTGCCTGTAAAAAACAGGAAACTGAGCCGCCTGTTGTAACGCTGTTTTCACCAACTGCTGCAGATACATTCTTTGTCAATGATTCTGTAAACATTCATTTTTCTATTTCAGATAAAAATCTGCGTTCTTATAAAATTATCATCTCTAACTTTTTCAATAAAAAAATTTATTATAAAGAAGAAGGTGCCGTTTCTGGAAACGATTTTTCTGTAGATAAAAAAGTTTTTTTTGAGATAAATGCAGATACGAGTGCTTACCTGAATGTGTTGGGTATTGACGAAAACGGAAACACTGGTGGCGCTGGTTCCAGGTTTGAAATCAAAAAATAAATTAAGCTTCCATTAATTGCTGATAGAGTTGTTGCATACCAATGCTCGCTTTTTCCGTGATGTATTCCACATTCTGTAATTGTGTGATTGCCGGTTTGTTCGGATCGATCACGTATTTCGGTACGGTGTAATCTGTGTAGTGCACCAAACCTGCTGCAGGATATACGACTAATGAAGTACCGATTACAATAAGTATATCTGCTTTGCTAACGATGTTGGCAGCTGTTTCAATCATTGGAACCTGTTCTCCAAACCAAACAATATGTGGACGCAGTTGTGCGCCTTTTTCACAGATATCGCCAACAGTTAAGTCTTTTTTCCAGCTATAAATGAGTTGCTCATCCAACGTGCTTCGTACTTTTAGTAATTCGCCATGCAGATGCAGAACCTTAGCAGAACCGGCACGTTCGTGCAAATCATCTACGTTTTGTGTGATAATATCTACTTCATATTTTTCTTCTAATCTGACAAGTAGATGGTGCGCTTCATTAGGAACGCATTTCAAAAGTTGACTTCTGCGTTGATTATAAAAATCAAGTACTAGTTGTTTATTTCTAAGCCATGCATCATAAGTTGCAACATCTTCAATGCGATGATTTTCCCAAAGTCCGTCACTATCGCGGAATGTTTTAATACCACTTTCCGCACTGATGCCTGCGCCTGTTAATACAACGATGTGTTTCTTATTCAAGTTTCTAATTTTGAATTTCTTTAAATGCTGTTCCAAGAGAAGCAATAATGTCTGATGCTATCAGGCTTTCTTGCGATTGCAGTTGCAATGCTTTATCGCCTGCAAGTCCATGCAAATATACGCCGACAATTGCACTGTCTAACGGAGAAAGTTGTTGTGCTAATAAACCGGTGATGATGCCTGTCAGTACATCACCACTGCCTGCTGTTGCCATGCCAGGATTTCCGGTGGTATTGAAATAAACATTTCCTGCTGTATCAGATATGCTGGTATGTGCACCTTTGAGTACGACAATTACTTTGTGTTTTTTAGAAAATTGTTGTTGCAGTTGCA
>DAOORG010000342.1:0-2900 GCA_035389165.1 Chitinophagales bacterium | reverse complement strand
CCGGAACCAGCCGTGTTTATACGGAAATACGTACTTAACTCCATCGGACACCGAACACCTTTAGGTATATAGCAGAAAGAGCCATCACTAAAAACAGCGCAGTTTAATGCGGCATAAAAATTATCATTTTTGGGCACAACAGAGCCAATATATTTTTTTACGAGTTCCGGATGTTCTTTAATTGCATCACTCATGGAACAGAAAATAATTCCTTTTTCTTTAAGCGTTTCCTGAAAAGTAGTTTTTACTGAAACAGAGTCAAAAACCACATCAATTGCAACATTAGATAATCGTTTTTGCTCATCTAAGGAAATACCCAGCTTTTCAAATGTCTTCAGTAATTCCGGGTCCACTTCATCCAGAGAAGAGAGTTCTTTCTTTGGTTTTGGAGCCGAATAATAAATGATATTCTGGAAATCCACCTTTGGAAAATGAACATTTGCCCATTGTGGTTCGGTCATTTTTTGCCAATCACGGAAAGCTTTTAATCGCCATTCCAGCATCCATTCCGGCTCTTCTTTCTTTGCAGAAATAAAGCGTACTGTTTCTTCCGTTAAGCCAATCGGAGCGTTATCTGCTTCAATATCAGTAACAAACCCATATTTATATTCGGAATTAACAACCTCTTCTAATATTTCATCTTGTGTTTCTGGCATGTCATTTATTGATTTGTGCTACCTAATATTTGGTACAAATTTAGGCGATTTACCCATATTAAACAACTCTTGTTTGGAATGGTTCTAAATAATTGCATTTTATTTATGTTAATTGTCAAAAAGTTTATTTTTGAGAACTATGAAAAACCAATTCTTACTTTTTGTTTTTTTAGTTTTTATCTGGAAAGCAAATGCTCAAATAGTCAATATTGAAGGTGAACGATATACCACAGATACTACAGGCTGGCGAGGAAATTATAATTTGGGATTTACTTTCGGTAAGCAAAAAGTAAAATATTTTGCGTTTAGTAATACGGCACACGTTCAATATAAATCTGCCAAAAGCTTGTATTTGATTTTGGGAAATGTGGATTTACTAAAATCAGAAAATCAGGAATTTGTTAATTCAGGCTTTTTTCATTTACGCTACAATTATAAAATCAGAAACTGGCTGCGATGGGAAGCCTTTACACAAATACAATACAATAAATTAAACGGAATTCGCTTGCGCTATTTATTGGGAACCGGACCAAGGTTTAAAGTGGTGCAAGTGGAAAAATTCAAAACATATATCGGCACACTTTATATGCTGGAATACGAAATAAATACAGACAGAACGCAGAAGTTGATACAAGGTAGATTTAGCGGTTATCTGAGTTTCAGCTTTCGACCCATTAAAACAGTTGAAATTGTTAGCACTACCTATTATCAGCCAAGAATAGATGCTATAAAAGATTACAGAATTTCTACAGATAATTCCTTAAGCTTCAGGTTTCACCGTTTACTTTCATTTGGTATTAATTACAGACTGAATTTTGACAGCAGACCACCAGAAGGTGCAGCTACTAATCTTACGTATCAGCTCGAAAATAAGTTTAAGATAGATTTTTAGTTATTTCATGACGTTGGCTGCTATATAAGTTGCTAATTTTCTTGGAAGTAATTGAACCAGAAAAGTCGATATTTTATTCATATTACCGGGAACGATACTTCTTTTTCTGTTAAACATCGCCTCTAAAGCGATAGATGCAACAGATGCTGCAGTCATCAGACTATTCTCCACTAATTTATTTACTTTCGTGTTTGCTACTTCAAAAAATTCTGTTTTAGTAGCACCCGGATATAATGTGGTAACAGAAACTCCGGTTCCTTTCAATTCAAAATCAAGCGCCTCACTGAACAGCATAACATAGGATTTGGTCGCAGAATATGCAGCAAAAGATGGTGATGGCTGAAAAGCACCAACAGAAGAAACCTGTAAAATATAACCAAGCTTGTTTTTTTTCATTTCATTACCGAATAAATACGACAACTGAGTAAGGGTAGTAATGTTCAACTGCAGCATTTCCACCGTTTTTTCCAATGGAACAGATAAGAAATCACCGGAAGTACCAAAGCCTGCATTGTTAATTAATATTGATACCTTGAGGTTGTTTTGTTGCGTGTAAACCAGCAATTTCTTTGCAGCAGTTGTATCAGATAAATCCAACGAAACAACATGGATATCAAGCTTATATGAAGTAAGTATTTCCTGCTTCAGTGCTTCCAGTCGTTCCGTTCTTCTTGCAACGAGTACTAAATGATAACCTTTTTTTGCCAACAATTTGGCAAATTCTAATCCAAGACCGCTGCTGGCACCGGTAACTACTGCGTATGTATTTTCCATAAGTAAAATTAGTTTGTAAAATACTAAATCCATATGAATCAAAAGCATTGTAACATTAATAAATGCTATTTTTGGATGTAATATTTAATTTACTATGGATACAGAAATGAAAACAGACAGATTATTGCTTCGCAGATTCAATGAAGATGATTTGGAAAATGTTTTTAAAGGACTTTCACATCCTGATATTATTCCATATTATGGTGTTCGCTACGACTCATTAGAAGCAACAAAAGCTCAAATGGCTTTCTTCCACGATTTAGAAAAAAATGAAACAGGATTTTGGTGGGCAATCTGTTCACTTGATAATACAGTTTTTTATGGAGCAGGTGGTTTGAATAGTTTAAGCAAAGAACACAAAAAAGCAGAAATTGGATTTTGGCTCTTACCTGAATATTGGGGAAAAGGCATTTTATCTGAAGCCATGCCATTGATTTGTGAATTTGGGTTTACAAATTTTGATTTACATAGAATTGAAGGATTCGTAGAATCCAAAAATGAAAATTGTAAAAATGCTATGAAAAAATCAGCCTTTAAGCATGAAGGAACCATGGTAGATTGTGAAATTAAAGACGGAA
>DAOORG010000341.1:0-2903 GCA_035389165.1 Chitinophagales bacterium | reverse complement strand
TGAAAAGCAACTCCTTTATGGTGACTTTTGCCACTAATATATTTAACAGATACTATGATTTGCCTATCATATTTTAATTAATAAAGGTTAATTCACACTTTCAACCAAAAGATAAATTATCATGCATAGGTATATAAAACTATTGCCAATATTATTAATAATAGGTTGTAATAAACAAGAAACTACCAAATTACTACAACCTGGAGCGCCTCAGATGTTACATTACATAGATTCTATGCTTGCAGAGGTTGGTGTAAATTCATATACAGATGTTCTCACAGGAAAACTAGAAGGTAACTTCGAATTTTTTTCTTATACCGCTCCTTATGAATCTAATTGCACCAATTTTAAACCTGGGACACAATTAAATGGTAGTGTCGCAACAGACTCTACGCATATGGTTTCATTAAATGCCGGCGATTTGTATGTAAATGATTTTGTTATAAAAGCAAATCCTTCAAATAACTTTAGATATGTTGTGAATATTGGCGATGCTAATTATATAGCAAATCAAAATGAGTTAAACAAAATGTACGGTAAAACAAATCATATTCGTCTTTTAAAAGATGGTTCTGAAATTTTTGATAAAAAATTGTATATACCACCTCATATTTATATGAAAGGTTATAACTGTACTCAACTTAAAATGCAAGGAAATCCAATAGTTTCAGGTGTTAGTACAATTATGTGGAATGCAGATTATAACAATAAAAATGGTGTCCTAATTCAAATACTTGGTAGAGATATCAATAATGTGGAACGTTACACAGATAGATTGGTATCTGATATTGGAAAATATACCATAACAGCAAACGATATTAGTATATATCCAAAAGACAAAAACAGATTTTTAGGACTGAAAATTACAATTACAAGAGGCAATTTCTTTTTATCAAAGGGATCAGATGGAAGAAAATATAATTTTACGCTTACAACAAATTGTGATTATTATTATGAATTGCCTTGACATTGGACATCTGATAACAATTAATAAAGGTTAATTCACACTTTCAACCAATAATAATCTTATTTTTGCATTTCTTTCCGTGCTGAATGGCGGAAGTTGGAATCACACTATTATTAATGAGAAAATTGATGTATGTATAAAATTGTTTTAAGCTTTTTATTAGCTGTTTGTTCTACCGGTGCTGTTTTAGGACAAGATTCTATTGCACCACCACAGGAAATAGTAACCACAAAAGCAACTACACCAGGTTTAACGGGTCCTAAAGGAATATCTGCACAGGTTAAAAAAAGAATCACGTCTGCAAAAGACAGATTGGTCATTGAATTATGTATGATGAATGCCATCGTAAAGAAAGATGGTGGTATTACAGTGCCGAACGATTTTAAACTAAGCGGATTTAACAGAGGTATCAATGTATATTTTATGTATGATATAGTGCTGGGTAAAAAAACCAAACCACAGCATTTCAGTATCGCACCCGGAATTGGTGTTGGTTCTGAAAATTATTACTTTAAGAAATACAAGATGACCTGGCATTACGATTCCATCACCCGTTTTGTGCCACTTGGTGATTCTATCTCTTCCAAAAATTCTAAATTAAATATGACGTATATCGATATTCCGATTGAATTCAGATATCGTTCCACGCCTAATAAAAAAACAGGAATGTCCTGGAAAATTGCAGTTGGATTTAAGTTTGGCTTCCTGATAGGCAGCAAATGGAAATATAAAGGAGAAGATCCGAACAAAGGCACCAACGGAGAAAATGTAACAATTAAGGATATTAAGGTAGCAAACATGAGTAGATTGCGTTACGGACCCATGATTCGTGGTGGTTACGGACCGGTTAGTTTATTTGGTTATTACTCTATCGGTGGAGCGTTTTCTACCGGAAAGGGACCAAAAATGAATCCGATTGTATTCGGGATTTCTATCAACGGTTTATAAGATTACAAGTTTAAAAATACAGGAATCCCGCTCCAAACATTCTGGGCGGGATTTTTATTTCTGTTAACGCAAATAAACATTCAAATTCGTTTAACGTTTGTATTTTTGTAAATCATGTCTAATCCGTTTAAAAACATACAAGGCGAAACAGCCTGGAGAGCACCCTCTAATATTGCACTTGTAAAGTATTGGGGAAAATACGGCATTCAGTTGCCCAAAAATGCATCTATCAGTTTTACACTAAATAATGCTTTTACAGAAACATCCGTCAAGTACGTTGCCAAAACAACTGACGATAAACAATTGGATATAAACTTTTTTTTTGAAGGACAGGAAAATCCAAAATTTGCCGATAAAATCCAAAAATTTCTGGAAAGCATCATTCCGCATTTTCCATTTTTGCCCTATTTTTCGTTAGAAATCAACTCTTCCAATTCATTTCCGCATTCTACAGGCATTGCCAGTTCGGCATCGTCTATGGCAGCATTGGCGTTGTGTTTAACAGATATAGAGAATGCATTGGATGGTGGATTAAGACCGCACGAGTTTTTTGAAAAAGCCAGTATGATAGCACGGCTCGGCTCAGGCAGCGCCTGCCGTTCTTTATTTCCTTATTTGTCCGTTTGGGGCAAACATACTACTATTCCATTTTCCAGCAATGAACATGGAATTCCATTTCACGATACGGTTCATCCTGTTTTTAAAACCTTTAAAGATGCCATTTTAATCGTTTCTTCTGATGAAAAATCGGTGTCCAGCCGTGCCGGACATGCACTGATGGATGGCAACCCGTTTGCAGAAAGTCGTTATCAACAAGCTGAAACGCATCTTTCTGACCTCATTACCTACTTAAAAGACGGAAATCTGGATAAATTTGGAGAAATAGTTGAAAATGAAGCGCTTACATTGCATGCATTGATGATGTGTTCTACCCCGTCGTACATGCTGATGTTACCTAATACGCTGAAAATTATTGATTTAATAAAAA
>DAOORG010000340.1:0-2908 GCA_035389165.1 Chitinophagales bacterium | reverse complement strand
ACTCCAATATTTGCCAAACTTTTTCCGAAACCAAATTCACCATTAATACCAATTTTATCATTAAAGTAATAACGGATGCCGTAATGCACACCACCAAATCCAATTGGTCTTGCTCTTCTAAAATCTTTATAATAGGCAATTGCTATACCGCTACCGGCACTGGCTCCGAAGTACATATCTAATTTATCTGCATGTTTTGCCTTGCTTTTATTGTCGGCAATAAGCTGATAAAAGTGGAAATTGAAGATGACGCCGATTGGAATATTGAATTCACCGGTGTTATTATTACCGTATCTGCCTCTTCCACCAACACCAGTAGTGAAACCTAATCCCAGATATTTATGCACACCAAATTCGCCTTGCACATTGAGCTGGCCGGTTATTGGCCAATACCAGCTTCTGTTGCGTCCATCATTTGAATTTTTATAGTAGTAATTATCGAAATGGAAAAACTGAGATGCTCCAAATCCGAGCGAAATTACTTTTGAATTGCGCTGCCATGCCTGTGCGCTGGCATAATCTGCTGAAAACAGCATTGTGGAAACAAGCATCAGAATAGATAGAAATTTTTTCATAATTGTTGTATTAAATTGTTTAAGAAATGTTTTAAAAGTGAATGCATTTTCACGGTGCAAAGATGATGCACTGCAAGAGGCATGTGTTATGTAATTTTTGAAAATTGTTACATCATTCACATAAAACTATTTATTGCTTCTTGTTTTTTGTGGCAATGGTATCGTCAACAGTAACCGGTAAATTTGATACGTTTGTTATCTTAATTTTTTGATTCGTTGTGATTGTTTGTGCAGTAGATTTTTCTTCTAAATAAATTGATTGCGTTGTTGCACTAATAAAAAGTAAATAATAGGCGGTCAGATAAGGTATTGACAATAGAATCAGGTACTTCGTTTTCATGGGTTAAATTATTTATCCGATGCAATGCGAACACTGTATTTGTATTATTTATTTACTACAGAGATGAATTGTATAAGCAGTTTGTTAAATTCTTCCGGTTGTTCAAGGTTTGAGAGATGCCCTGCTTTTTTGATGACGTGATAGGTTGAGCCAGCAATGCTTTGGTGCAACAATTCCGATTGTGCAGGAACTGTTACAATATCTTCTTTACCACATATAATCATCGCAGGAACAGTAATCAGATTGAGTGTGGAACACATTTCTTTTCTTTGTGTCAATGCACCAAGCGTTTCTGTTATGGAATCAAAAGAATTAGAAAGAATGACGTGGTGAATTTTCTCCACCAACTCTTTCTTTTTATCCAGTGTTTCCTGGCAGAATACACTTTTTGTAAACGCCTGCGCAAAGCTTTTTAATCCGTTTTCTTTTATTTGCAATATGGTGGCAGTTCGCTTTTCTTTTGTTTCCTTTGAATCTGAAATACATTGTGTATCACACAAAATAATGGCTTCAAATCTGTTTGAATACCTGAATATTGCATTTAACAAAATATAGCCACCCATAGACAACCCGCATACAATGGCTTTTTTAATACCTAATGCATCCATAAATTGTATTAAGTCATCTGCAAATAAACGGATGCTTGGTTTTTCAGCGCCGGCTTCAGAAGCACCGAATCCACGAATATCATACGCTAGCACGCGGTTTGTTTCTTTCAGTGCCTCCAATTGTAACAGCCAGCTGGATTTATCAAACGGAAATCCGTGAAGAAAAAGGATAGGAAGTTCTCCTTTTCCATAGTCGTTATAACAAACACTACGGCCTTTTATTTTAATCATTAAATCGCTGCCTGTTTCTTGTTCTTTTTTCATGGTATTTTTTTTTGCTACAATTGTAGATTAGTATAAAACAATAGCGTAAAAACTACTTTTTTATAGCTATTTGCATTGGCTTAAACGACGGATGTTTGCTCGTCTTATTTATATTGAAAAGCTTGAAGAGAAGTATAAAAATTGCTATAGCAAGCAATAGATGAACCAGCAGGCCTGCGTGTAATACATAGAAACCTATAAGCCAGAAAATAACCAGCACTGTCGCAATAATATAAAGCATAGTACTCTTATTTATTATCATTACAAAATGACAAACCAAAAAAGTAAAAAGTAATGTGATTCATCAGCATTACCCTTCACTTCAACCAATTAGATTCATTGAAATAAATTTTGTTTATTCAACATCTTTCTTGTTGCTTTTCTTGTCATCAAAAGAAGCGTCCATTTCATCTTGTTGATTTTCATCTTCATTTTCTGCATCTTCTTTCTTTCCTACTGGCATTTTGTGAGAACGGTCATGTTCTTCCGTACTGTGCTTTTTCGGAACTTCTGTCGGAATTTTGGTTTCATGAATTACCGGTGGCGTCTGAGACGTATCACCGCTTTTTCTTTGATTTTCCTGATTAGATTGATTGCCTTGATTGTGTTGAGTACTTTGGTTATTTGTGACAACCTGTTCTTCTTTTTGATTTTGTGACATCTTATTTGTATTTAATGTGTAACTGAATTATTACCTGTCAAAAGTGGCTATAATTAAACCATCAAGCATTACATAATATCTAATGTTTGTTATATCATTCACACGTTATTTATGTGTTGAAAGACAGCTTTAGTTAGCTGCTACATCGAGGAAATCTACATTCTCTCTGGTAAATACTATATGATTGAAATTTTTACCCAACACCAGATCTTTACCAATATAGAAGTACTCTGAGTAAACAATATAATCGATATCGTTGTAGATAATACTAATTTTATCACCCGTCAATTTCCACTTGCCATTCATCGATTTTATTGCATTGCCATTTTCATCCGCAAACTCATGTACAAAGGTGTGATTGGGCTTAAACGTAAAAAATTCTGTTTGATATTCCGGTTGGTTGATAAATACTTTCTGAAAATCATTGATCTTGCTTTGGCTGCTAAATTTCCACGTTCCA
>DAOORG010000339.1:0-2927 GCA_035389165.1 Chitinophagales bacterium | reverse complement strand
GGAAAAGTATACGTATGGCTACCGGAAAACATCTATACTCGTGGCACTCATCAATGCGGTTATATTGCTGCTGTCTATTGGCATTATTAGTTATGAAGCTATTATTCATTTGCTGCATCCGGTGGCAATGCCCGGGAAGACCATTGCTGCCGTTGCCTTTGCCGGTGTGCTGGTGAATGGTATTTCCGCCTTCTTCTTTTTTAAAGACAAAGAACAGGATCTGAATATAAAAAGTGCATTCCTGCATCTGGCAGCAGATGCACTTATCTCGTTGGGTATTGTTATTGGCGGTGTGCTGATTTATTTTACGCAATGGTATTGGATAGATTCGGTATTAAGTTTACTCATTGCTATTGTCATTTTAATAAGTACGTGGAAACTGCTGACCGACAGCATAAAATTATCGCTGGATGCCGTGCCGGAAAATGTGAATACGGCTGCTATAAAGGAAACCGCGTTAGGCATCAAAGGTGTTATAAATATGCACCATTTGCATGTCTGGGCCATCAGCACTACAGAGAATGCACTGACTGCGCATATCACCTTATCCAATGAGATTTCTATTGAAGAAGAGCAGCAACTAAAACACAAATTGAAACATCAGCTGCAACATCAAAACATTCATCATATCACCATAGAAACCGAACGCGAAGCCTTTGGATGTGAGGAAGCAGATTGCCTTGAGTAGTAAATTAAAAACAACCATTCGCAACTTATCTGAATAAATAGTGTTACCTTTTTTCACAAAGCACAGGCAGGCAGCATGTCAAAACTTTCCAAAGAAAATAAATTCATCGATGTATCCGATTACGGAAGACCAATAGCTAAGATTTGTGCACAGTGGTTGAAGGAAACAGCCGTTACACCTATTCATGTCACCCTGATTTTTGGCGTTTGCGGTATCATTGCCATGTATAGTATCCTGCAGCACTGGTATCTTACGGCAGCCCTATTTCTTATTTTAAAATCGATTATTGATGGTATTGATGGCGAATTGGCCCGAGTAAAAAAAATACCTTCCTATACCGGACGCTATCTGGATTCTGTATTTGATATTTTACTGAATGCAGGATTTCTGATGACCATCGGATACACAACACGTGCACCGTTATGGTTAATCTTACTGGCATTTATAGCGATTCAGTTGCAGGGCACTTTATACAATTATTACTATGTCATTCTGAGAACGAATACCGAAGGCGGTGATGCCACCAGCAAAATTACCGAAACGTCCTCGCCAACAGCCTTTCCCGGAGAAAACCAGCAGATGGTTACTGTTTTGTACCATATATATAATGTGCTGTATATTCTCTTTGACAAGGCCATTTATTATGCCGACCCAAAAGCGGTTATCTGTACTGCTTTGCCGAACTGGTTCATGACCTTGGTTTCTTTTTATGGATTAGGAGCGCAACTCTTGCTTATGGCATTGTTTTTAGTTTTGAATGGCATAGACTACATCCTTCCGTTTTTCATCGGATATTCTGTTTTTATCTTGCTGTTGATTGTACTTCGCAGAAATTTGCCGGCTACCGCAGAGTAGTTTACGGATAACTACAGTAGAAAATGGTAAAACACACATAATTTTCAAATTCGCTTGCATTTTGTATCTTTGCGCGTCGAAAATGAATACATCATTTTCAAATTGTTTCATTTTCAAATTTTCAAATTAAGATTATGGGTTTACAGTGTGGCATAGTTGGTTTACCAAACGTAGGAAAATCAACTTTATTTAATGCAGTCTCCAACAACGCCAAAGCGCAGGCAAGCAATTATCGTTTCTGTACGATAGAGCCAAATGTTGGCTTGGTGGATGTTCCGGATGAGCGTTTAGCAAAAATCGCGGAAATTGTACAGCCGAATAAAATCATACCCACTACTATCGAGTTTGTGGATATTGCCGGTTTGGTGAAAGGTGCTTCTAAAGGTGAAGGCTTAGGCAATAAATTTTTAGCTAACATTCGAGAAGTGGATGCTATTATTCATGTTATTCGTTGTTTTGAAGACGAGAATATCTTACGCGAAGAAGGTGCTATCAATCCTGTAGGCGACAGAGACATCATCGACACGGAATTACAGCTGAAAGACCTGGAAAGTGTGGAACGCAAAACGCAACGCATTCAGAAACAGGCAAAAGTGAGCGGCGATCCGAAAGCGAAACATGAGTATGATGTGCTCATGCAATGCCAGCAATGTTTGAGTGATGGTAAAAATATTCGTTCGTTAAATTTTTCTAAAGAAGATAGATTGCTATTTGCTGATTTATGCTTTTTGACGGATAAACCTGTTTTATATGTAGCCAATGTAGATGAGCCTTCTATCTTAACAGGCAATAAATATTCTGAGGCCTTAATTAAAATGGCGGCAGAAGAAGGTGCGCAAGTAATTGTGTTGAGTAATTCGGTGGAAGCGCAAATTTCTGAAATGGAAGAAGAAGACAAAGCACTTTTCCAGTCAGAATATGGTTTGACAGAACCTGGTTTGAACCGTTTAATACGTTCAGCGTATGATTTATTGAAATTACAGACCTATTTCACAGCCGGTGTGCAGGAAGTACGTGCCTGGACGATACATCAGGGCTGGAAAGCACCACAGGCTGCCAGCGTTATTCATACTGATTTTGAGAAAGGTTTTATTAAAGCAGAAGTGATGGCTTATGAAGATTTTATGCAATATAAATCAGAAGCGGCCTGCAGAGAAAACGGAAAACTGCGTATTGAAGGCAAGGAATATGTGGTAAAAGACGGCGATTTGATGCATTTTAGGTTCAATGTTTAATGGTTTAACCTTGTAAAAATCAAATAAAATAGTATCTTTGCCTTCCGAATAGTCGGAACAATTAGTCAAAAAATCAACAATTAAAAATTAAAAAAACATGGGACGCGGTGATAAAAAAACAAGAAAAGGTAAAATTTTTGCAGGCTCTT
>DAOORG010000338.1:0-2930 GCA_035389165.1 Chitinophagales bacterium | reverse complement strand
ATAATGTTGATGATAAAGATGCCAGTCACGTTACAGTTGGTTACTCAGATATGCGCAGTACATCAACAATGATTTGGGAAAGTGATGATAAAACTGGAAAGCTGGATTTTACGGTTAATGGCAATGAAATAAAATGCTCTTTTTCAAATCTCATATTGCAACCAAGTATGATGTATAATAAAGGAGAACTAAATGCAGCAGCAACAGTTTCCGGCGAATTAACTATTTACAAAAACTAAGATTATGAAAAAAATAATTTTAATACTTACTGTTGTTTCTGTTTTTATTAGCAGCTGCAGTAAAGATGACAATAAGCCAAAACAAACGCGTTTAAAAACTTACACGCATGATTATTATACACGCACACCAGCATCAGTAGATAAATATACTATTGAATATAACAGCAAAAACAAAATTTCTAAAGTTCTTCATGAAAGTAATGGTGTTTTATTCAGTACAAAATATTGTGTGTACACTGCTGCAAATATTTTAGATAGCGTAGTGGAAAGATATGCAGCGGGTTGGTCAAATAATTATAAAATAACCTGGACCGGCAATAAAATAACCAGGTATGGTGACACACAACTTACTTACAATAGCAAAGGTTTAATCGATAAGAAAATTTATGCTGATGGTAGTTATTTTAGAAATGAGTACAAAGGTGATTCTGTGCTGCTTTATTATAAAGAGGTGTCTGTACCAGAAAAAATATCAGGTCGTTATAAACTTTCGTCAACTATAAAAAATCCTTTTCTAATTTCCGGGTTTGAAGCCGAAGCTTTTGTAACTGGTATTTTGTTCTATTATAACAATGCTTCTAATGCATTATTACCAAATATTGAAACAGCTCAAATAGCTTATATAAATGGCAATTTATGGTATAGTAGAGATTATACATTTGAAGGTGATTTTAATGGTTATCCTTTAAAAAGAAATGACCTTACAAATACTTTAGATGGCAATAATAGCAAAGAAACTTTTACGTACGAAGAATTTTAGAAATCCAACAACTAATAATGAAAAACATAAAGAATATTTCTTTTGATTTTATTGCTGATTATTCCATTGATGATGACAGTATAAGCAGCTTAACTGACTATCAAAAAGCGCAGTTACAAACTTGTATGATATTAAACAACTACAAGGATTTTGTGAATGATGATTTTGATATTGAAAATATCGAACACCTTTTTAGTGAAGAACTAGGTGGTTGGGCTTTCGCATCTTTGTATCATATAGTCAATGAAGACACTAAAGAAATTATGTTTGACTTTTGGAGTTACAACGAAGAAGATGGAATTATTTTTGTGCATAACACAGCAAATCATATAGGCATATTTATGACACAATTTAATTTTGAACTTGCAGTAGAAAATGAATTCAACAAAGACTTGCCTTTAAATTTCACGCAGCTATTACAAGATGTTTATTAACTAGAAAAAAATTATTGTATCCATTAAAACTATAAAAATGAAAAAAACGAAAATTGTATTATCTGTCTTATTATTTGCCTTAGCAATAAGCATCTGCACCAGCTGCAAAAAAGACAAAATAAAAGTGCAAACTGAATTACCGGCTGAATATAGTAACCAGGGAACCATTAATGTTGCCGGTAAAAACTTATCTGTATGCATCTACGATAATAGTATTGAAGATGGCGATATTATTGACTTATGGTTTAACGGAAACGCGCTGATAGAAGATTATGAATTGAAAATTGAAGAAAGATGTTTTAACGTAACCTTAAACGAAGGCGACAATTGGATAGGTATTAAAGTAGATAACGAAGGCACCGATCCACCGGCATCTGTTACTGTAAAAATTAATGATGGAGCCACAGAGCAACAATTTGCTATTGATGGTGAGATTGACCAACCAGGTGCTTATATCATCAAACTATAAAGAGTTAACAAAAAATACCACTCGAATATTCTTCAACTGGTATCATTCATTTTTTGTAAGCGAAGCCGAGAGGCTTCGTTTTTTATAAGAATAAATAAATATTTATCTATGATAGCATTTATAAAAGATATCAATAACAAAAATGAGATTACAGATAAAAAAATTAGCTGTAAAATTGTACCTGATAGAAACAAACAACATCAAATCATTTATTTAACCAAAAGTAAATCAGCCTGGATTTGTATTAGCTGGATTTCTGATGTCCTTATCTATTTTACAAAAACTCATTATCAGCAATTATTCAATTTGCGTCCTGCTGAACGTGGTAAAGTCATCTTATATGATAATGAAGTGGAAACATATCGTTGGAATAAAAGCTACCTTAAAACACCACTATATAACGATGTACATCTAAAACGAAGTTATATGTATGCTGGAAAAGATTTTAATAACGAAGCATCATTACCTGCTTTATTTCAACCGTTTCTAGATTTCATTAACCAAGAAGAAAACCACGACAAGTACAACCAAATGATTGCAAATTGGTATGCTGATGGCAATGATTTTATTGCTGCACACAGTGATTGTGAAATAAACATGAAACAAGATGCAGGAATAGCCATTCTTACATTATGCGAAGATGATAATGACGCTCGAGAATTAAGATTTACACCAAGAAACACAAACGAAAATGATAATGATTTTATCTATCGTCAACTGAAAATAAAAACATTAAATGGCTGCATTGTCACCATGCACGGCGATACACAAAAAAAATTTAGACACAAAATACCCAAAGCACTGCATATTAAATCGTCGCGCATGAGTCTTACATTCCGGAAATTTTAAAAGATAAAAGCCGAAGCAATAGGCTTCGGCTTTCTGTATATTATGAAAGAAAAATTATCTGTCGTCTCTTTCCCTTGCACGATCCACCATTGGTTTTCCGGCACCTTTGTTGCGTTTGTACACGGCTAAAATTTGCTCAGCATCATCGCTGTTAGTGGCGAAGAAAGAAAAGTTATCCA
>DAOORG010000337.1:0-2930 GCA_035389165.1 Chitinophagales bacterium | reverse complement strand
TCAATTTTAGCGCCAACAATTTTCTCAATGTCAGCAATGGCGATTCTGTCTTGTTGCATCGTATCACGCTCACGGATGGTAACAGTATTGTCTTCCAGTGTCTGATGGTCTACAGTGATACAGAAAGGCGTTCCCAATGCATCCATTCTTCGGTAGCGCTTGCCGATAGAGTCCTTTTCTTCGTAAAAGGTTCTGCCAACAAATTTCAAAACATCCATAATTTCTCTGGCTTTTTCCGGTAAGCCGTCTTTTTTAATTAAAGGCAATATAGCTACTTTTATCGGTGCAAGTGCTGCCGGTAATCTTAATACGGTTCTGGTTTCGCCGTTTTCCAGCGCTTCTTCCATCAGGCATTCGCTCATTACACGCAGGAACATACGGTCTAAACCAATAGAAGTTTCAATAACGTAAGGCACATAATTCTGATTCAGTTCCGAATCGAAATATTGTAATTTTTTGCCTGAGAATTTCTGGTGTTCCGTTAAGTCGAAATCCGTTCTGGAGTGAATTCCTTCCAGTTCTTTAAATCCAATCGGGAATTTGAACTGAATATCTTCCGCAGCATTGGCGTAATGTGCCAGTTTTTCATGTACATGGAAGCGTAAATTTTCTGGTGCGGTACCTAATGCTAAATGCCATTTCATGCGTGTTTCTTTCCATTTGGCAAACCATTCCAATTCGCTTCCCGGACGCACAAAAAACTGCATTTCCATCTGCTCAAATTCACGCATACGGAAAATAAACTGACGTGCCACGATTTCATTTCTGAATGCTTTTCCGATTTGTGCAATACCAAACGGCACTTTCATACGAGCGGTTTTCTGAACGTTCAGGAAATTCACAAAAATACCTTGTGCGGTTTCAGGTCGTAAATACAAATCTGTAGCATCTTCATCCACTGCGCCTAATTTGGTGCCAAACATCAGGTTGAACTGACGCACATCGGTCCAGTTTTTGGAACCGGACACTTCACAGGCAATCTCGTATTCTTCAATTAGTTCTTTATAACGTTTGAAGTCGGAAGCTTCCGCTGCTTTGGTATATTCCGCCTCTAAGGTCAAACCTTTTGCATAATCGCGGCTGGCTTTTGCTTTTTCTTCTTCAGATGCTGCTGATAAATTTTTCTTGGCTAATTCTTTTTCACCTTTCTCTTTCAGCTTGTCAATTTTTTCTTCCAGCAATACATCGGCACGGTATCTCTTTTTAGAATCTTTATTGTCGATTAATGGGTCGGAAAATGAATCCACGTGACCGCTGGCTTTCCAGGTAGTTGGATGCATAAAAATAGCGGAATCCAAACCCACGATATTTTCGTGCATTTGTACCATGCTTTTCCACCAATATTCTTTAATGTGGTTTTTTAATTCCACGCCAAAAGGACCGTAATCGTATACAGCACCTAAATTGTCATAAATTTCACTAGATGGAAATATAAATCCGTATTCTTTACAATGCGATACGATTTTCTGTAAGTCTATTTCTGCCATAATGGGCAAAGATAATTAATAGAAGTAAGTAGATAGCAGTAAGTAACAAGATTTTTTAATTAGTTAAAGACCATTTTTCTATTAACCTGCTTCTATTAAAAAGGAGGATACTTTCTAATCTTAATCAATAATATTTCATTTTTAGCTTAAACAGCCGCTCAAATACCAAAAATCACGTATTTTATTTTTCAATTTTGGTATGTAAATTGGTCTAATATAGGTTTAAACGGATAAACATGAGAAAAATAGCAGTTTTGGTCAGTATTATTTTGATAAGCAATGGTTTGTTTGCGCAGAAAGATTTTATATTTAGCACCAAACATAAGAATTCGATCACTTCTGTCTATTATACTTTTATAGGAAAAGATTATACGACTCAATACAGATATGGCTTATACGATGAAAACAAGCAAAAAGTGGTGTTGCCTATGCAATACACTAAAATCTGGAATTCAAATGATGACGATATTTTTATCTTAGAAGATACGACGAAGAAATGGAGTTTGTACGCTGTAAAAACAAATACATTTATACTAAAAAGTGAGTACAGCGAAATTAAACCCTTTGCCGACGGTCTGGCGATTGTAGCAAAAATGCAGGATGGTAAAACACTTTACGGAGCAATTGATAAAACTGGAAAGCTGGTGGTGCCGATACAGTATAAATATTTAGGCAATGCATCAGAAGGCCTGCTTTGTTTTAGTCGCGATAAAGGATATGGTTTTATAGATAAAAATAATAAAGAAGTAATTGCACCCATGTACAGAAGCGCCGTGGCGTTTAAAAGCGGATTGGCATGTGTTTCTTTATTAGATTCTACGTATTATGGTTATATCGACAAAAAAAATAATTGGGTTGTTAAACCTAAATATTTGCGCGGCGGTGATTTTAAAGATAATTACGCAGTTGTGTTTACCACCAGAAATTACACCTTGAGCAGCGATAACGCCGGTGTGATTGATAAAACAGGTAAAGAAATAATTCCGCTGAAATATGACAATATAACCGTTGAAGATAATTTTTTTATAGTAAAAGAAATTAGAAAGGAGAGCTACCTTACGGTCACCAGATACGGTGTGCTCGATTTAACCGGCAAGGTATTATTGCCAATAGAGTATTCATCTATCAATAAAAAATACGGTATTGATTACTACGAAGTGACAAAAAATTCAAAATCAAGTTTAATTGATAAAAACGCAAAATTCTCCACACTTGGCGAGTTTGATTATTTGTATACGTTTACGGATTTTGGAGTCTCTCATGTGCGAACAGATAAAAAATATACGGTAATTGATAAGACCTTAAAGGCAATCATACCGGAACGCGGTGCCAATAATGTCATCTTAGGAAGAAAAAATAAGATTGCCTTATTGTTTAATGATAAAGTGGAGATTTATAACGAAACAGGCAAACTTTTAAAAACAATAAAAGAAGATAATGTCA
>DAOORG010000336.1:0-2934 GCA_035389165.1 Chitinophagales bacterium | reverse complement strand
TGCTTCGTGAATTATTTGAAAGTGTTGCTAAGAAAAAAGAGGAAGTTTAGTACTTATTAATAAGGCTGAATACTACTCAGCTAGTTTGTCTGGTTTTTATTTTCGCAATTTTTTATTTCTTTTTCGAATTTTCTTGTACTTTTCTCTTGGAGCTTTTTCATCTAATTCTTCAATATCTTCATATGCCATTACCAACGACTTTGGTAATTCGCCATTGTATTTAATTTTATAAAATGAAAAACCATTAAATGGAATTGTAGATTGTGCAGCGTTGATTTTAACTCTTCCGGATGTTCCATTCTCAATAAAATACTGAAGAAATTTTTTCTCGCGATTTTTTACCAGCTCAGCATATTTTGCATTCACAACTGTTGAACCGACGTAATTAAGGCATTTTTGCTGTATAGTAAATACATCATCACCATAACGCTTGTTAAGGAAATGAAAAAAGCTGGAGTCTTTATTAGACATCTTTTCTACTGCTACTGAATCGTCGCTGGTAAATGAATTGCCATGTATCGACTTATAATATTTTTTCTTAGCTTCATAAAAAAGCAGGTATTCTTTTTCTTTATCCGAATACATCATTGGCTGAACGGTAATAGAAGAATTGGGTGTTTTTTTAAGGAAATCAGCAATCTTATCAATAAATTTATCCTGAGCTTTTCTTAATGTTGGTTGTCGCGTTTCCCAGGTTAAAGTCAACGATTTTTCAATTTCGTTTTCAATGTTTTTTACTTTATATGCATAAGGTGCAGTCACTGGTTTTACAAAAATATTTCTCAGCAAATCAAAGATGATATCTTTAAAATGAATTTTAGGATTGTTTAAATTTCCGCTTATAGGTATTTGATAGTCTATCATGTTTCCATTTTCGCGCACCAATGCCATCACCAGCGGAACCGGAATCCACTTGGTATCTTTCTTTTTCTTCAATCGCTTGCCAACGCGCGGGTCAACTATTACTAAATGATTCTGACTGTTTAAAGCGCCATTGCTGGCATTCATATGTCCTTTGAAATCAAGCGAGCCGCGATCTAAAGGAAAGGATGTATAAGTTATCAAATATGGATTTGCAATTGACAATGGTATCTTATTCAGTGAATAGTCAGCTTCAAAAGTAGTGTTGTTTTTTGGGTCTACACTAAAAGTTGCGCTGATGTTTCCATAGGGTTTCATGGCCGATGAAAGATCAATTTTTAGTCTTGCACTATTTTTATCAAGTTTGTTTGCTGTAACATAGAGTGGATTTAAACCAATGGCGAATTTTTCACGAATGCTGAAATCGTTGAACCTGATATCACCGTTATACAAGGCAACTCTTCCAACCTGATAATAACTTTTTAAAAAGTTTTCCGCAATTTTTTGTACCTGTGTGGCGATGGTGAAAATGGGATTAAATTTACTGGAGTCGGCGTGTGCTTCTTTAATTTTTGAACCACCTGCACCAAACATTCTTTGCAAATTATCTAAATAATCATACGTTTCATAAACAAAATACGGACTTGTAATAATTACAGAATCTATATTGTACTTAAATTCTTTTGGATTAAATTCCTTTATGCCGATGTATAATTTCTTTATTGAAACAAAATCATCACCATCTTTTTTTCCAAAATGCAAATCTCTGATTGCCACCCAACCATTAGCATTTGTTTCCAATACACTAGAAAAACCGCCTTTTGCATGGATATCCAAATCCAGCTTTGCAGCAAGGTGTCCATAGTTTGCCAAATCGAGTACATATTGTTCCATAAACCCAAGATCAAAATCCTTAATATTAATATTCAACCGGTAGTTTTTCTTTGTTAAGTTGATAGTTGTATTTCCTTTTATTTCACCTGTACTTGGACCATTTTTTAAATCGAATTTAACTGCAATGGTATCACGATTCCACCACATTCCAGGACTTACGATGTTAATGTTCTTCAAAAAATAATCCACTGGAATTACTTTCTCTTTATAATGTACAGTGCCTTCAATAATCTCTATATCTAAGATATTTAATTTTGTTCTGGCATCTTTTACCAGCTTTTTTTCTTTCGGTGTAAATTTTGAAATGATATCATCAAAATTAAATGTTTGTCTTTGTTGTGTAATATTAAACACCGGATGGTCTACCGTAAGACTGCTTAGTTCGTAGGTTTTTTTGAAGATAAGTGCCGTCCAGTTAAAATTTACACTTAATCCATCTGACTTAATAAATAGTGCAGAATCACTGTTTAATTCATACAACTTTAAATTTCTAATGTGTATGTAACCAGTAAATGGATTTACATAGACAAGACTCGTTTTGACTTCTCTTCCTAAGTATTTTACATCATACTTTTCAATTAAATATTTTGTTATGGGCGAAATAAATACAATAATTAGAACAACAATGGCGACAATGATGATGCTTGTAATAATAGCAGGTCTTTTAAATTTATTTTTCGCCATACGATGGTTTTGAATACTATAAAACACATGAGGTATTTTATAATATTGTATTATGCAAAATTGGCTTTTTTAGTACATCTATTGTTACATAACTTGTATAATTAGTTACACGATTTATAGTCGATTATACATAGAATATGGCTTTTTATTAACTAATATTTACAACAAAATTATTGGCAGGTATTTCATTAGTTACTATTTTTGTAAATGGCTTTTTTGAAACCAGGTATACTGTTTTTTTGCTTGTTGACCATGCATTTAACAGCAAGTGCACAATTGGCAACATCTGTTGAAACCATAGAAGCACAACACAAAGATTGTTTGCGGTTAAAACCGGATGCTTCTGCTTGTTCCAAACAATATCTCACACAACTAGATAGCCTATTGCCTGTTGTGGTAGAGCAACTAAAAGCTCAATTATTTGCTGATGAAAAAACAGCATTGATTCAAGACCAGGTGAGTTGGGGAAAAAAGAAAGCAGAATTTTTCAAAATT
>DAOORG010000335.1:0-2940 GCA_035389165.1 Chitinophagales bacterium | reverse complement strand
AAATGCTGAAAGGTCAGATGATGTGACATTCAGAATTTATGATATAAATTCTGCTGTGTTAATTCAACAACAATTCAAGGTTGAAAAAGGCAATAATAAATTTAATGTTATTACAACAGGTTTAGCATCTGGTCTTTATTTTATAGAAGTTTCAAATATGAATCAGGTGTTATTTCGAAACAAAATTATTAAACAGTAATCATAAGATATGTGTATGAATAAATCTATTAAAAACATTAGATATTATGTTGCTTTATTTTTGTTGTCTTTGCTATTTGTAACGCAGAGTTTATCCGCACAAAATATCAGATTAAAGGTTGAAAGATTGGGGCTGCAAATTTATCAACCATCTTATGGTAAAGTTTGTAACACACCAAATAACATTAACCAGGACATAGGTGTTCTTACAAAAATACCTGATCCTGTTGTAAACACACGTTTAAAAATCAATGGAGCATATTATATATTGCCAGAGTTTTCAGCAGAAGATTTTTTATGGGAAGAAGTAGAAGGTGTATTTAATATTTATAATTGTGTTGCTGGCTGGACCAATCACGGTTGGAGTCATTCTGATTATTATGATCAATTTGATGTTACCGGGTATACTGTTAAAAATCCGTTGCCTGCAGCTAAGAGTTTATACGAACTTTGGCATCAAAACAATAATTTCAATACTTCAGCAAATATTGAAATACAATTAGGTGCCTATGAAGATGATTATCTTCAGGAAAATGATGCTTGGTGTGGTGGCTGGAATTTAATGCGGACAATCAGTGATATCCCAAATTCTATTGCACCATGCGGGCAGGAATTTAAAGATTCGATTTTTTGTACTTCAGATGGTAGTAGTCGCTGGTGGGGCATACATTATAAAGTTTCCTGGCAATGGGTGGCGTTATTTGAAGACGGAATTGATGATGTAAAAGATGTGTGTATAGGAGCCGATCATGTAAATGTTTACACACAGATTTATGGCAGCTTACAGAATGTAAATTATCAGTGGCAGAAAAGTACAGATGCAAACAATTGGACTAATATTTCGGGTAATGATGTATTCGCTTCCGTAGATTTATCAGCATACAATACAACGATGAATTTGTATGTTCGTAAAGTAAAAAAGGGAATTGCATGTAATGGTTTTTCTACACCAGCAGATGAATATTCTAATATCTGTATCATTAGGATCAGACCAAATCCAAGTATTGCACCAACGGCAACGCGTGCACCGGCAGCTACCAATACTTGCGAAGCTACCTTAACGAATCCAACAGGTGTTCAATACGATGGCTTGATTAGTTACACCATGGAATATCAAACATCGTATGATGGTGGTTTAACTTGGTCAGCCATTCAAAATACAATACCAACATTAATTAATAATACCAACGCAACAATCAATAATGCTAAAATCAGATTGCGTGCTAATTATACAACATTATCTAATTGCAGCGATTCGCCTTGGCGTGAATATAGCTGGAATTTGTATGCACAAACAGTTGAACCGATTGCAAGTTCTATATATCCAACGACAGTAGGTTATACCTGCAGTTCAGATAGCATGAGTATAATTTTTAATGCCGGATATGGTGGTGGTCCATCTGCTGTAGATGATTTAGATTATACCACAGATGGCGGAACAACCTGGCTTGCTTATACTAGTGGTCAAAAGATACCAACGCCTGGTGGCGCAGGTTTATCGTATGGCATCAGAGCAAGAAGAATAGCTACTTTAACTACTAATTGTTCTAACACACCATTTACTTACTATGGATATTGGACACCATACAGACCGACGACATCACCAACATTAGGTGCAAAAACACCAAATGTAGCTGGGTTTTGTAAAGGGTCTTACGCTAATGTTTCTGCAACTATATTTAGTGGTAGTTTTGGCGTGCCCGGGCAAGCAGCTAATCAATATCAATATTCAATAGATGCAGGAAACACCTGGCAAACCTATACTTCCGGAGCAAATATCAGCACAACTAATGCTGTAGATTCTATCTACATACGAGTTCGTCGCGTAGATGGAAATCCAATTGCAAATGCAATTGGTCCTTGTTCATCTAATTGGAATATTATTGCAGCCTGGCGCATCATCGATCCGATTTGCGATTTTACGTCAACTTCCTCATATTGCTATAATCCTTCGGTACCTTACGTAGAAATCAGAGCAGTCAGGCCTTCACCGGGCATAGGTATCTGGAGCATTGTAAGTGGTAGTGGTTCTTTGAGCAGCACAACAGCACAAAATACACAGCTTACGGGACTAACAGTGGGTTCGCCAACACGCATACGTTGGTCGGTTACGGAAAGCGGTTGTACGAAAATTAAAAATTTAGATATTAATCCTGCAGCAGTTTCTCCATCAAATATTACAGATGGTGGTGTTTGCCAAATTTGTCCGGTGAAAAATTCCGGCACATTCAAGTTTTTTGATAACAATGGTAAGTTAATTGCAAAGATTGAAGATGCTGTTTCTCCTACAATAGAATTAGGCAATACAGAAGTATGTGCAGCAATAGATCCAAGTGTTCAAAATATAATAGACGATAATGGAAATGTACAACCTTATTTACAACGGCATTTTTCTATTAAACCTACAACAAATACTACTTCTAATGTAACGCTTTATTTTACAGCAACTGAGTTTAATAATTTAAAATCTTCTTGCAATGCTACGCAATATGCTTTTACGAATGTTAATCAGTTAATCGTTTCTAAATTTCCGAATGGTGGCAACAATATATATACTTTACCCAATACAAATGGAGCAACAGATATCACACCAACAGCTAGTGGTATAGATGCCAACGGATATTATTATATAACTGTACCAGTAAGTACATTTTCAACTTTTTATATAAAACCTAAGAATATTATAGGAGCAAGGTTTAGTGCTGAGTTTATTGATAATAAACCAATAGTTGATACTAGTGT
>DAOORG010000334.1:0-2954 GCA_035389165.1 Chitinophagales bacterium | reverse complement strand
AATTAATTTGGTTCTACCAAAAACAAAGGCTGATCGTACTCAACAGCTTGTGCATTGTCTGTCATTACTTTTACTATTTTTCCGGATACTTCGCTTTGTATTTCGTTGAATAATTTCATGGCTTCGATGATGCACAATACATCGCCTTTTTTTACTTTGTCGCCTACTTTTACAAATGGTTCCTTTCCTTCACCGGCCGAACGATAAAATGTACCAATCATGGGTGCTTTTACGGTTGTGAAATTACCGGCAGGCGTTTCCTCTTTTTTTGTTTCTGCAGGAGCTGCAGGAGCGCTGTTGGTGTTTGCTGTTGCAGGTGCAGCAACCACAGAAGCCACACCGCTAGTCTTAGCATAATCTCTGTGGCGGATGGTGATTTTAAAATCGCCTTCCTGTACTTTTAATTCACCTAAATTATTATCGTTTAATAATTGAATGAGCTTTTTTATCTGAGAAATATCCATGTACCAAATATAAGCATTTTCACGAAGTTAAAAAATCCTGTAATCCTAAAATCCTGAAAATCCAGATTCAGACTAAATGCGCATAAAAAAACTCCGCAATTGCGGAGTTTTTTTATTGTTTGTCGAGGAAGGATTATTTTACTCTTTCCATGTAATCACCTGTATCGGTGTTTACTTTTATTTTATCACCGATATTAATAAATAAAGGAATCATCACTTTTGCTCCGGTAGATACCGTGCATGGACGCAAGGTGTTGGTAGCAGTATCACCTTTGATGCCTGGTTCTGCATAGGTAACTTCTACTACTACTGTTGCCGGTAATTCGCAGGTCAACGGAAGTTCATCTTCTGCACGTACAGCGATTTTAACGGTCATACCTTCTGTTAAAAAAGCTGGTGAATTGATAATTTTAGCATCAATCTGGATTTGTTCGTATGTTTCATTATTCATGAAATTATACAAATCACCTTCCTGATATAAGAATTGGTATTCACGGTGTTCGATTCGAACTTCGTCAATTTTCATTCCTGAAGGAAACGTGTTGTCTACTACTTTGCCGTTGGTCACACTTTTTAGTTTGGTACGAACGAAAGCTGGACCTTTTCCTGGTTTTACGTGTAAGAACTCTACTATCTTGTAGATATCAGAGTTGAAATTGATACACATGCCATTGCGGATATCGGATGTTGATGCCATTGATTAGATTTTTAGATTTTAGATATGAGATTTGAGATGTTTTTTCTCATCTCTAACTTCTCACTTCTCAAAATCTTTTTATTTAACGTATCCTTCGATTAATACTTTTCCGTTGTAATATAAATCATTACCGGAAACATATGCAGTATGTGAAAGATGACTTTCGCCTGTTACTTTGCAAGTTGCTACGTTAGCAACCGTCATTTTGTAATGCGTACGTCTTTTGTCGCGTCTTGTTGTAGATTGTCTACGCTTTGGATGTGCCATTTTATTCTAATTTAATTTGTCTTTTAATTTATCTAAATCTGCCCATCTCGGGTCGATTTCATCTTCTTTTTGTTGTTTTTCCAGCAATCCGATAATTTCCATATCGCAATATTCCGTTTTGCCGGGTTTGTCGCAAATCACATGTACCGGAATCGACAGGTGCACAAAATCATAAATGAATTGTGTGATGTCGATAAACTGGTCATCTCTTGCGATATAAATAATTTCCACTTCATCCATCTCTTTCATCGCTTCATCTACCGTATATTTTGCATATATAGTATAAGTTGCATGAATGGAAACAGGTATGGACGCCGTACATCTGTCGCAATCGCTCCAGATAGTGCCGTCCAAATCAATTTCTATGGTGTAAGGTTCCTGTCTTTTGTCAAAAGTAATATTGACCTGAACATTACACTTGTTGATGAGTGCGTTTTCAAAACTGGCAAAGAACGTTTCTGTTAATTCATAAGTAAACTCATGAACTCCTTTTTTCAATCCGGCATGTGGAATTTTATATTCTTGTATTGAATCTGACATGCCTTGTCTTTAAGAGATTTTAAAAGGACTGCAAAAATACAAAATAATTTGTGAAATTGAAAATTTAGTAAATTCAATTCAATTATTTATAAATCAAAGTAAATCAGTTGTTTATAAGTATAGTTTGTTGCTTGTTTTATTATGTTTGTATTAAAACCGGAAAATTGAAGTTTGTTTTTGATTTTCTGTTATTTATATTAATTGATTGATAGTCAGTAATTGTTTGGCTTTATTTTATTTAAAAATGCGGTTTTTGAGCGTGTAAATAATATATTTGTTTACTATTTCGAACAAAAAACAAGTGAAAACATGAAAACAAACCTTCTTAAAAAACAATTCCTTTTGCTGTTTTTTTTAGTTTCCACCAGTATTTTTAATGGTTTACTGGCACAAGGAACAACGAAAACCGCAGAACAATGGATTGCTATTGCAAAAAGTGGCAAAAAAGACCTGACGAATGCCAACCTTATCGGTGCCAATCTTTCTCAAGTGAATTTAAGTGGTGCCGATTTAAGTGGAGCCAATCTCAGCGGCGCCAATCTGAGCAATGCGATTTTAACGGATTGTAATTTTTATAAAACGAACTTAACCGGTGCAAATTTGTCCGGTGCTACGCTTACAAGAGCCAGTTTTTTATCTACGAATATGCCATACGTAAATTTGAAAGGTGCTAATATGGAGCAGACATTGCTGCAGGAAGCGAATCTTCAATTTGCAGTATTGAACGGTGTGAATCTGCAATCGGCAAATTTAATGCTGGCAGATTTGAAAAATGCTGATTTGCAGGAAGCAAATTTGACAAATGCACTCATGGAATATTCAACAACACCGAACAACAAAGTTCCGGAAATGGCAGAAACGGAATCTTTATCCAAAGCACTGGATTTACTGGATCAAAACATCAATGTTTTTGTGCGACTTACCGGTGCCAAGATTAATAAAAACACTAAAGGACTTAATTTTTTGTGGGCCAAGAAAAACGGCGC
>DAOORG010000333.1:0-2974 GCA_035389165.1 Chitinophagales bacterium | reverse complement strand
TGGCTTCCTGAAAACGTTTAGCTTCGTCATAAACACCACGCGGCCCGACAGGGTTTACATTTCCCCAATATTCTTCAGGTTGCGGATGAACAGTAGGGTCTCCATAAACTTCTGAGGTCGAAGCTATGAGCATACGTGCTTTTTTCTCTTTTGCTAATCCTAATAAATTATGAGTTCCCAAAGAACCTACTTTTAATGTCTGAATAGGCATTTTAAGGTAATCAATCGGAGAAGCCGGTGATGCGAAATGAAGGATATAATCTAAATTTCCGGGCACATGTACAAAGCGACTTACATCGTGATGATAATATTCAAAGTGCTTAGACGGAAAAAGATGTTCAATATTTTTTATATTTCCGGTAATGAGGTTATCCATACCAATTACATGATAACCTTCTTTTAAAAATTTATCACATAAATGAGAACCCAAAAATCCGGCTGCACCGGTTATTAAAATTTTTTGCATATAAGCTTTTTTTTTATCAACTGAAAACACTATTCGTGCTTTAATATTTTTGTGTAACAATCAACATCTTTTTTTTAAACTATCCTTTTTTTCTTAGATATACTGTTATTTGTAACCCTGAATTTGTTTTTTCCATAATCCAGTTCAAAACGGGCTTTAAAAATCCCGGAAAAAAAGGAATGGAACATACATAATATTTGCGATAAGCTATTTCATAATTATGCTTCTTCGCATGTTCTTCAAACGACTTTAGATCAAATTCAAATAAATGGTATGGATTGTGCATCGGACTTAGGTTAGTAACAAAACTCGTCCCAATCAATTTATAGTAAAAATTTATAATCTTTGCAACGAGGTACCTTGAAGATGGCACTTCCAGGTGCACCAAACCATTCGGTTTCAGCCATTTCATTGCTTTTTCTAATGCACCACCCGGACTGTATAAATGTTCCAATACCGCTCCGAAGGTTATATAATCAAAGAAATTATTTTCATATTCTGCATCTTCCACCATAGAAAGTTTTAATCTTTCCGGATTAATTTTCATTTTTTCTATTGCCTTCTTTCTGAAATGTTCTGATGGTTCCAGTCCGTAAACATCAAAGCCTTCCATTTGCAAAACGGTCATGGTTTTTCCAATACCAGCACCAATATCTAATGCTTTCATGCCTTTTTGTATAGGCATAAGCTGTTTTATTTCTTTAATTTCTTTACTGAAGGTTTCCTCGTCAATATGAAAATAATGCGGTTTCCAATAGCTGTCGGCCGGAACACCATAATGGTCTTCTATTGAATTGGGTATCGGTTGTGGATTTGAATAAATTAGTTTACAATTGGAACATTTAACGATTGTTGTTGTAATACCAATTTTATTTTTGGGTTTAAATCCTTGTGATTGATTTAATCTTTGTCCTAAAATCTTATGATTTCTTACATCGTCACCGCACATATCACACTTCGTTGCAAATGCAAACTGATACTTCATTTGATTTTCACTGACCATAGATATGCTGTTGAACTAATGTTGAATAATCTTTCTACCGATGCTGTTGTAATAAAATCCTTCAGCTTTCATGGTATCCAGATCGTAGAGGTTTCTGCCATCAAAAACAACGGCCTCTTTCAAAAGACTTTTAACTTTGGAAAAATCAGGTGTTCTGAATTCCGTCCATTCGGTAAGAATTGCTAAAAAATCGGCACCATTGAGCACTTCATAGTAATTTGAAGCAAAGTTTAATTTTGATTTCAGGTGTTCAGGCAGGTAAGAAAAATACTGTCGTACATTTTCTATTCCTTCCGGATCATAAGCAATAATCTCAGCGCCGGCATTTAGCAAGTCCTCAATTATATAAAGCGCTGGTGCCTCGCGAATATCGTCTGTATTTGGTTTAAATGCGAGTCCCCAAAGTGCAATTTTTTTTCCTGTTAAATCAGCACCATAATGATTAAAAATCTTTTCTACCAATACATGTTTCTGAATTTCATTGACATTCATTACGGCTTTCAGAATTTTAAAATCGTAGTTATTTTCTTCTGCTGTTTTAGCCAATGCCTGTACATCTTTAGGGAAACAACTTCCACCATATCCAATTCCCGGAAACAGGAAACGTTTACCTATTCTTGCATCGCTGCCCATTCCCATACGTACCGTTTCGACATCTGCACCGGTCTTTTCACATAAATTTGCCAATTCATTCATAAATGAAATACGAGCTGCGAGATAAGAGTTAGCAGCATATTTAGTCATTTCAGAACTTCGTTCATCCATAAAGATGATTGGATTTCCTTGTCTGACAAAAGGTCTGTATAGTTCTTCCATCAGTTTTCTTGCTCTTTCCGATGTGGTACCAACGACAACTCTGTCCGGTTTCATAAAATCATCTACAGCAACACCTTCTCTGAGAAATTCAGGATTGGAGACTACGTCAAATTCTACTGTCGCGTTTTTTGCAATGGATTCTCTGGTGCGTTCTGCTGTTCCAACCGGCACGGTGCTCTTATTAATGATCACCTTGTAATCTTTCATTAATTTTCCAAGTTGTTCTGCAACACCTAATACGAAAGACAAATCGGCAGATCCGTCTCCGCCCGGAGGTGTTGGTAATGCCAGAAATATTAATGTTACCTCTTTAATTGCCTCTTCCAGATTCGTGGTAAAATGCAATCTGCCTTCTTTAATGTTTCTGTTAAACAAGACCTCTAATCCTGGTTCATATATTGGTATTTGCCCGGATTGAAGTTTTGCAACTTTACCGGCATCTATATCAACACAAATTACATTATTGCCTGTTTCAGCAAGACATGTTCCTGATACTAAACCTACGTATCCTGTTCCTACAACAGCTATATTCATTTATAAAAAATTGAATGCGAAGTTAATTAATTAGCGTTACTTTTTACAACTATTTTCTCCTTCTTTTTCTGAACATCTCCTAAAATAAAGAGTGCGATATAATAAAATGGCATAAATGGAATTTTATATCTGGCTAATGCGCCAAAATTAAAGCT
>DAOORG010000332.1:0-2978 GCA_035389165.1 Chitinophagales bacterium | reverse complement strand
TAAAAAAAGCCTCAATATTACTACTGAGGCTTTGTGGTGTGGGGCGGGATCGAACCGCCGACACAAGGATTTTCAGTCCTTTGCTCTACCGACTGAGCTACCGCACCGAAATTTTTCAGGAACACCTGAAATGGACGGCAAAGATAGTGTTTTTTAGATTTTATCCAAAAAAAATTATCGATTCATTTCATATATTCCACTTTTTAGCGGAAAATAACGTTCATTTAATTTTATATCCGCAGGAAACGTCCATTCTGCACCTAAAAATTTTGAAGAATCTGATAGAAAATCATCAATCTGGTAAAATGATTCTTTTATTAATATTGTTTGGGTATTCCCTTTCAGGCTGCTTATAAACAACGTTTCGTATGGAACAGACCAGGACATAGTCTTTAAGTTATCTGGCATTTTTTCAAACAAATAAATTTGTTTGACAGGCTTTTCTTGCATTAATTCAGTTAAAAAATTCACTCTATCTGTATATTTCTCAATTTTAAATAATTGAAAAAACGATAAAAGAACAGCAAAAAACACTATTGCTTTAATAGAAAATTTATCTGTTTTGTCTGTTTCTATAATTGAAGCCAGTATTGACCAATAAATTAAAAACACAATTGCAAGGTATTTATCATTATACATATCGCTTGCTCCATTAATTAAAAAAACAACTAACAATAAATACAAACAAAGAAATCCAAAAACAGACGCAATTTTTGTATAAAAGGAAGATTTATTTAGAATAAACAATACCATCATCACCGTTATGGCTGGTAAATAATAATAGAATACAGACTTTCTGAAAAATATAGCAAAAGGCGATGCATATAGATTCTTTAATGTAATTACTTTTATGGATAATGCATCTATACTAGAACCGTCTCTGCCACCTTTCAGCAATGTTGCCCTTAAAACTACAATAACAACAACAATTACCATTCCGACTAATGCTTCTTTTTGTCGTTTTTCTATAAAATAGATTGCTAAAAATACACCCGCAGCCAACAGCAGGAAAAGATGAGCGAACTGCATAATAGTTATAACTATAAACAATGCAATAATTCTTGATATTGTATTTAATCTATCAGAACGCAACACGGCTACCATTAATATTAACAGGCTACCCATCAGGTTTAATTCGTCATTAACATAAAAGAAAGAGTCCCGAACCGTGACAACCAATGAAATCATGAACAGATAGGATAGCCATTTTTCTTTTACCAAATATCTGATTACTAAGAAAATAATAAAGTATAAGAAAACCGGACTTATTGTATAAACGAATAAAATTGTTTTTAAGGACATTTGCAACTTAACTGCTAACAGCGGAAGCCATTGATTAAAAACTGCTGCGTATCTGGCATATTGTATGCAAAATGATTTATTTTGTATGATTTCAAATAAGTAATAACTGTTGTCTGCATATGTTCCTCGTTCCAGATAGAAATAAATACACATGCTTGAATATAGAATCCAAAACAAGCTTATAAATATTCTTTCTTTGTTAATTTGCATGTTTGTATATTCTGACAGAATCTGTAATGTTCCAATAATACAACATCTTTGAGCCATCTATTGTCCATTGAGTATCACTAGTACAATCCCATGTCAATATAGGACAATCTGAAGACAAAGAAGTTATTTTCTCTTTTGAATGTTGAAGCTTTTTTATTTGCATCCTTTGACAATAGTCTTCATTAAAATTTGGTTTATCAGCATAGGTAAAAATAAGCATCACGATACAAAGGAACACAACATACATTTTACTAAACTTAGTGCGGCTTAAAATGACAGTTGTACTTCTTGCAATAAAGTAAAACAACATGAGAGTCACAGGTAGAAAAGTATCGTTACGAATAATATTTGGTCTATAGGAACGATAACCGCCTAAAGGTAACAACAAAACAAAACTTACAGACATAACAAGCATTAACCATACATAAAATGGAATTTTAATTTTGCTTCTCTGGATCAAATAAAAATTAACCAACAAAAGTATTCCTATCAACAAGAAAGAAACATCCTGAATAAAATACAACTTCAATCCTTCAATTAACTTTTCGTATCTGAATATCAATGGCACAAATAAACTATTTTCTGTATTATACAAACCAACATAATAAGAATACATACAGCATAGTAAAAATACTGACAATGTAATTATGGAAAAAAATGGAATTACTTTGTATCGTTGAGATTGATTATGTAAAATTTGATATTTTTTAAACGCAATCCGTATTATGTACAATAAAATTACTCCTGCAATCATAAAACCAAGAGGCGGAATAATTGCACCGGACATACTTAAAATAAATGCGAATGGAATCCAAAATACAGCACAAATAATCTTTACGTAGACTGACTTATTTTCAATGTTCCAGTGTAAATACGGCAATAAAAATACCATAAAAGCAAATAAAGGAAGTGCATAAAAAAAGGTGTATGTTACAGAGTGATCTATTACACCAATAGAATTAGAAAATCCATGTGTTTGGAAAAGAGAAGAAATCAACAATATCAAAAAAAGAATTTTAGTTCTATTTATGACTTCCAATTTTACTGAATAATATACCAACAATAGAATGATGAAAAGTTGTATAATTAATTGAAAAAGCCCGGTAAATTTATATAGGAAATCAACTTTATCTGTAAAAAAAGAAGAAAATACAGGATATACTTTTTTGTAGTAGATAACCATTGCCTTATGAATGTAATACCTATTCGATCCTGCATATTTTTCATGGTGGATAGATGCTTTTAACCCGAAAGGTTCATCTAGAATTGTTGTATAAAATTTAGAAGGTGCAGTTATTAACGCCATATCACCATCAAGTGTTTTGTGTTCATGTTGCCTGAAAGAATAATCAATCTCCGCAATAAACAAAAGAATGAGTATAAAATGAATTACCTGATTTTTAGATATCGACATTTTATTTACTCTTTTCCAACGCTTGCTGAATATCGGCTTTGATATCGTTGAT
>DAOORG010000331.1:0-2983 GCA_035389165.1 Chitinophagales bacterium | reverse complement strand
AAGAAGCTATGCGTATCAACTGGCAATACCATATATCAGGAATTAACAAAGAATCGTTTATGTTGAGTTTATAAGCAATAAAATTTCAATAGATTTTATTGCATTAAATATAATTTCATGAAAATCACAAAAACAATAAAATCAGACAATCAGTTTCCTGTTGTTGGCATTGGTGCTTCTGCAGGAGGACTGGATGCTTTTAAAAAACTACTCAAAGCCATACCTGAAAAATCAGGCATGGCATATGTGCTGGTGCAGCATTTAGATCCGAATCATGAAAGCCTGTTGCCTGAATTACTGCAGAAGGTTACCCGCATTCCTGTGTTGGAAATTTCGGATGATATAATAGTGAAACCAGACCATATTTATGTGATTCCAAGCAATAAAATGATGGTGGCAAATGATGGAATTTTAAAACTGACGCCAAGACGATTAGATAACAATAAGAAACTTAACCTGCCTATAGATTTATTTTTCACCTCTTTGGCAGAAGTACACCAATCGCATGCTATCGGTGTAGTCTTGTCGGGTACTGCTTCTGATGGTACTGCTGGTTTAAAAGCCATTAAAGATCATGGTGGTATTACCTTTGCACAAGACAGCCAGTCTGCCGAATTTGACAGTATGCCAAACAGTGCTGTGAATGCCGGTGTGGTAGACTTTGTATTAATGCCTGATAAAATTCCTCAAAAGATATCAGAAATAGTTAATAACCTGAATGGTCTTGAAAATGAAGAGGACGACCTGCCGGAACAAGATGAAAATATCATAAAAAAAATACTATCGTTATTGCGTATACGAAAAGGCACCGATTTTACTTATTACAAACAAACTACTATACGAAGAAGAATTTTGCGAAGAATGGTGTTGAGTAAATTTGAAAAATTGGGAGACTATTTAAAATTTGCACAGCAAAACAAACAGGAAATCGATGTACTCTATCAGGATTTATTGATTCCGGTCACATCATTCTTCAGAGATACTGAAGTATTTAATACTTTATGTGAAACCGTTTTTCCTTTTATCGTAAAGGAAAAATCTGGAAACGAACCCATTCGTGTATGGATAGCAGGTTGCAGCACCGGCGAAGAAGTTTATTCTATAGCGATTTGTTTTATAGAATTCATCAATGATGCATTGCCGGAAAATGCTGAAAAAAAGATACAGTTATTTGCCACCGACCTAAGTGAACCTGCCATAGAAAAAGCACGAAATGGTGTTTACTCTTTAAATGAGCTCAATGCAGTTTCTGCAAACCGCTTAAATGATTTCTTTACAAGAACCAGTGCCGGTTATCGCGTTAATAAGCAAATAAGAGACATGTGTGTGTTTGCCGTACACAATTTTTTAAAAGATCCGCCATTTGGGAAATTGGATGTTGTTAGTTGCAGGAATGTGCTTATTTACATGGAACCATATCTGCAAAAAAAAGCCTTAACCACTTTTCATTATGCACTAAACGCTAAAGGAATTTTAGTGTTGGGAAAATCAGAAACTATTTCCAGTGTGCCTGATTTATTTATAGCGTTCGATAAGAATCATAAAATATTTTCACGGAAAGATGTGCCCGGTAAATTTATTGCAACTGCCAGCCCAAGAAGTGAATCTAATTTTAATTATATCAATAGAAATCAAAAACAAGAACATGCTGCCAATGATTATTTAAAAACAGCGGACGATATTATTTTAAAAAAATATACGCCAGCCGGTGTTATCATAAATGAAATGATGGATATCATCCATTTCCGCGGTAATACAAGTTTATTTTTGGAACAACTGCCGGGCAAGCCCAGCCATAATTTACTAAAAATGGCGCGACAAGGTTTAGGCTTCGAATTACGCAACTTACTGCATAAAGCAAAGAAAGAACTGAATCCGGGACAATCCATCAAAAAAGAAAATATTTCGTTGCAAACCGAAGAATTTTTGCAATCAATTACCATAGAAATTATATTGCTGCCTAATACGGTGGAACCATATTATCTGGTGCTCTTTCATGACAAGAATCATATAGTAAAAAAAATATCTTCAAAATCAAAAAAAGACGATAAGGATATGCTCATTCAACAACTGGAGAAAGAACTGGCACAGGTTCATGAAGACATGCGCACCATTACGGAAGATCAGGAAGCAGTGAATGAAGAGCTGCAAAGTGATAACGAAGAACTGTTAAGTACAGGTGAAGAATTACAAAGCTTAAACGAAGAAATGGAAACAAGTAAAGAAGAGCTGCAAAGCACCAATGAAGAACTGATGGTTGTTAATCAGGAAATCATAAATCTGAATGAACAAATTACTGAAGCAAGAGATTTTGCTGAAGCAATTATAGATACCATTCACGAATCGATGATTGTGTTGGATAAAAATCTACGGGTAAAATCGGCCAATAAATCTTTTTACAAAAACTTTTTTGTGACTGAAGAAGAAACGGTCGGGAACTTTCTGTCCGACTTAGGCAATAAACAATGGGATATTCCGATTCTCAGAGAATTATTGTACAACATAATCTCTAAAAATTCTAATTTACGGAATTATGAAATTACGCATACATTTAAGGATATTGGCAAGAAAATAATGCTGCTGAATGCCAACCGACTGGTACAAAAAAGTCATGGCGAAGAATTAATTCTACTGGCTATACACGACATTACAGAAGCACGTTCTAAAGCATTAGAACTGGAACGCATAGAAACGGAAATGCTGAAGAAAGATATCAATGTCAATAAACTGGAAAATATCCGTTTAGAAAAAGCTGTGGAAGAAAGAACCAAAGAACTGACACAGGTAAATAAAGAGTTGGTGAATCAATATGTAGAGAAAGAAAAAAGAGCTGATGAATTACTAACCACTAATAAAGAACTTTCTTCTTTTACGTATATAGCCAGCCACGATTTGCAGGAACCCTTGCGTAAAACTCAACTATTTATTTCACGAATACTGGAAGATAAAGACCTGACATTAAATGAAAAAAGTAAAGATTACT
>DAOORG010000330.1:1310-2990 GCA_035389165.1 Chitinophagales bacterium | reverse complement strand
TTGACTCCATAAATTGTTTGTCACTGCTAATGTATTCCATATAATTGGTAAGATTAGGTTATCTATAGAAACTACTTGTAAAATTCACACAAATTACAATATTTATTGTTATTCAATTGATGCAAGTTGCTAAAAGTTGCTTTCAGATTTTATTATTCAGATATAACTGCTTTTTGGAATGATATTTGTAAAGTATTGAATAACGTACTTTTAGTGAAGAATCTGTATTGAAATTTGATTTTGAACTATTTATACGGTAATATTGTTAACTATATATGAAACACATGAAAAATAAATTTTTAGGCGTATTGGCCACTTTTTTTATACTGGCTGTTAGCTGTAATGCAAACAGCAGTTCAAATGCTGCTGCAAGTGCAGGAAATGCCGTTTCCGGTAAAACCATTTACGATTTTACAATGAACGATATTGATGGGAAACCTGTTTCTTTATCGCAATACAAAGGTAAAATTGTGGTGATTGTGAATACAGCAAGCCAGTGTGGTTTAGTTGGTCAGTTTTCTGAAATTGAAGCTTTCTATAAAAAATACAAAGACAAAGGTGTCGTAGTTTTAGGATTTCCAGCTAATAACTTTTTGGGTCAGGAACCATTAAGCAATGCTGATATAAAAGGATTTTGTACCAAAAATTACGGTGTAACTTTTCCGATGTTTTCCAAAATTTCGGTGAAAGGCAACGATATTGATCCGTTATACAAGTTTTTAACGAATAAAGAGGAAAATGGTGTTATTGATGCGCCGATAAAATGGAATTATCAAAAGTTTATCATCAACAAAGAAGGAAATGTAGTCACTTCAGCAAACCCGCGTACTTCCGTGAACGATGCTGAATTTATGCAATTTATAGACGACTTGTTAAAATAAAACTAAGTCTGAACTAAGAATCTTGGGCTTGGATTATTCCAGGCCTTTTTTTATATTCATGAATGCTATTACAACGAGCGATTATTTTTCGAGCAAAACGACTTCCGGATCAACATGTATTTAAATGCGAGCATCCGTTTACAGAATTGTTTTTTGATTTTAACATAAAAGACGAAAAGTTTTTGATTAACGCAGTTCATCTGAAAGTACCTTCTTCAAAAGGATTAGTATTTTTTTTACACGGCACTTTAAATCACATTCAATATCACTTACCTAAAGCAGATATTTTTCTACAGCATAATCTGGATGTTGTGATTATGGATTATCCAACCTATGGTAAGAGCAAAGGTAAATTAACGGAAGCATTGTTATATGAAGTAGTAGAAACTACCTTTAAAAAAACAGTTGAACATCTTAAACACACCGGTGATGTGTATCTTGTCGGAAGGTCTTTAGGTACTGCACTGGCGAGTAATCTGGCTACTAAAATAAATGCAAAAAAACTAATGCTGATTTCACCTTATTACAGCATGCCGGATTTATTCAATCATAAAGTAAAACTGTTTCCGTTTAAAAAATTAAAATTCAAATTTGAAAACCATAATTATCTTCCACACGTAAAATGTGACACCTATATTTTGCATGGTGATAAGGATAAATTAATTCCGTTGAAGTTAGCTCAGAAATTAATTCCACATTTAAAATCTGACCAGCATTTTATTGTTATTCCGGGTGCCGACCATTTTAATGTACACGAAACAGCACAATTCAGAGAAGCTGTACATCAGATAATGACTTA
>DAOORG010000330.1:0-1210 GCA_035389165.1 Chitinophagales bacterium | reverse complement strand
CTGCTTGCGAACTATGAAATGGCGGATTGCAAATTGTGAAATCAAAGCACTCGTCTTGTTGTATAATATGTTTGAAAATGTCCGTTTGATTTGTTTGTAATCTAAGCTCTATTTTTCCTCCCAAATGTGCGTTTTCTTTAATTATATTTTTAACATTGTCAATGGCAAATTGGTCAATGTCAGACCCAACAAAAGACCAGCCATATTCCGCATTTCCAATAATCGGAAAAACCGCATTGGCACCAATACCAATATCTAATCCTTTAATTTTGCTGCCTGTGGGAATCTTATTATTATTGACACTACCTAATACATCTGCCATATAATGTATATAGTCTGCGCGTCCCGGAATTGGCGGACATAAATATCCATCAGGAATATCCCATTTTTTTACATGGTAATACTGTTGAATTAATGCTTTATTCAGCATTTTAACCGCTTCCGGATTAAAAAAATCTATTGATAAATCACCAAATCTATTTTTTGAGACAAATGGTTTCAGATCAGGACAATTGCGAGTAAGTATATCAAAATCATAACGCGCGCGATGTTGATTGCGCGGATGTAATTGAAGTTTTTCTGCAGGATGTTCTTTCTTTTTATGAAGCATGATGTGTTTAAGACTAGCGGAAGATTTATTTTGCTTCAAATATAGAAAATACCAGTTCACTATTCGGATAAATTTGCTTGAATAGCTGATTTTGAATATCCGCGTATAAAAATTTAAAAAAAATAATTGTAGTTTAAGATACTGTAAATCAATATTTTGTGATTTTTTCAAAAAATAATTTCAAAAAATTTATGGAATCCGTGTGCAATTTGTCTCTCAATGGGTGAAAGAAGTGGAGAAGTGAAATGTACTTAATCGCGAAAACAAGCTTCAGATCTTCTACTTTAAAACAAATTGATTTTTTAACGTAATTAAATTTAAAAACATGTCAGCAATCAGAAATCAAGTTCAGTTAATTGGAAACTTAGGACAAAAACCGGAAATCAAAACATTTGGCGAAGACAGAAAATTCGCAAAATTCAGCATCGCAACGTCAGATTACTACTACGACAACAAGGGCGAAAAGAAAGAACAAACACAATGGCATAATGTGGTTGTTTGGGGCAAACAGGCAGATGTAGTAGAGAAGTATCTCGACAAAGGCATGCAGGTAGCGGTTTCAGGTAAAATTACTTATCGCAATTATGACGACAAAGATGG
>DAOORG010000329.1:0-3016 GCA_035389165.1 Chitinophagales bacterium | reverse complement strand
ACGGTTCCTAACAACAAAGACTGACGGAAATTCTTTTCTTTTTCTGTTGGCATAATCTTATTCAAATCATAGCCATTCCATTTTGGATTGTATTGCGTATAATTCATTCCCAATGGTGCATACAAATATTTTCGTGTAATGTTTTGCAAAGAATCCTTGTAGGTTTTTTCAATGATTTGCTGCAGTAAATAATAGGCTAAATCACTGTATTTATAATCTTTCACCGGCGATAAACCACAATTGTAAATCATATTCCAAACAGAATCCTGAAACGATTTTTTCAAATACAAACTATCTGAAATCTTTACAGAAAAAATAGAATCCTGCTTCTTGCTATACCACAAACTGTCCGGATTTCCTGCTGCATCCAGCGAGTTTTTATAAAACGGAATCCAAGCCGGTAAGCCGGATTGGTGACACAACATTTCTTTTATAACTATGTCTTTTTTGTTGGAACCTTCAGGATACGTATAATAATCACCCAATTTTTTATTGATATCCATTTTGCCTTGTTCCTGCATTTTCATTATCATCGGTACTGTCGCAGTTACTTTTGTCACCGAAGCAATGTCAAATAAATCGGTTGTTTTCGTGGCTAAGGTGTTATCGTACGTATGAAAACCATAGGCTTTTTCATAAATCACATTGCCATCTTTTGCCACTAACAATTGTGCACCGGGAAAGATTCTGTCTTCAATAGCTTTATAAATAATGGCGTCTGCTTTCTGCAATGTTTTTGCATTCATATTTACTTCCAGCGGATGGCCATATTTTAAACGCATATTTGAATTAGTGCAAACACCATCGCCATACTCAAACTTACCTACTGTCACCGGCATAGTGCCATCTGCACCGCGCGCACCAAAAATAATTTGTGCAGCTATTGATTCCGCTTCGTCTTCTTCATTGTAGGCTACAATTACTGAATTAAAATCCTGGAAATATTTCAAACTATACGGCGAACCCAATACCGTCAATATTGTTTGATTTTGCTTGTTCACTTGTTTTAAAAATGAAATCGAATTGGTAGTCAAACCATAATTCTTTGCTGCAAAACGACTCATATCCTGTATGTCTATAATCACCAGATGATAGTCTTTTAATTTTGCCAATGTAGCATTAAACGTTGTTACCGATTCATCTTTTGGAATAAAGAAATGATCTACTTGTGTATATTTATCCAATGTTGTAGAGAATGTCGTCGGTTTGCTGCTTCCAATACTTACGTTTGCAATTCGTTTCTGTAAATTTAAAACCGGAATAATCAATGCAGAATCTTTTGCAACGGTTATCGCATTTTCCACCAATTTAAATTTCAAAAATTTTGCTTCATCGCTGTTGATGTCTGCATCGATACCATCTAATTTTATGGGTTCTAGTTTATTTAAACCTAACCAGTATTTTGCCGCTAAAATCTTGCGGACTTTTCTGTTTATTGTTTCTTCGCTGATAATAGAATCCTGCAAAACCGCACAACGAACGCCATCAATCGCTTTGTCCACATCATCCGGAAATAACATGACATCGTTGCCTGCCATAATCGCCATTACTTCAGCCACACCGGATGGATAGAATTTGGTAATGCCTTTCATATTCATCGCATCGGTAAAAATCAAGCCATTGTAATGCATGGAATCTATCAGTTTTTGCTGAATAATTTTTGGCGATAAAGTTGCCGGAAAATTCGGCGCGCCATCTAAAGCCAGCACATTCAAATGCGACACCATAATACTTCCAACTCCGTACCGAATAAATTGTTTGAACGGATACAACTCTACCGATTCTAATCGTTCTAAGGAATGATTCAAGACAGGCAAATCTTTATGCGAATCCACATCCGTATCGCCGTGGCCCGGAAAATGTTTGCCGCTTGCCAGAATCTTATTGTCCTGCATGCCTTGCATATATGCCAATCCACGGCGCACCACACCGAATTTATTATCGCCAAAGGCACGGTCATTTATCACCGGATTATTCGGATTGCTGTTCACATCTATATCCGGTGCAAAATTGATATGAATACCGATGCGTTTCATTTGTCGCGCAATTTCTTTTCCCATATCATAAATCAAACCGGTATTGTCAATTGCACCCAACGTCAATTGCCTTGGATAGGAAATGGTATTATCCAATCGCATGCCCAAGCCCCATTCTCCATCAAAGCCAATCCACAATGGTGTTTTACTTTGTGCCTGATAGCGATTTGTCAGTTCTGCCTGCTTTTGTGGTGTTCCCTGAAAGAAAATCAAGCCACCTACTTTGTATTCATTAATGTATTTGTCAATGGTTTTATAGCTGGCTTCATCTTTATTAGAATAGGCAGCTACCATGAAGAGCTGACCAATTTTTTCATCTAAAGTCATGCTTTTCAAAACAGAATCTACCCAAATAGCAGATGTATCTTTCAGATATGGCGGTTCGGTTGCAAATGAGTAGGCAGAACTGAGCAGACAGCAGGCAGTTAAAAACAGTAGGATTGCAGCATTATGGAATTGTACAATCTTATTTATCAATAGCTTAAAAGTTTCTTTTCTCATTCTTTAATTCTCCAATTCTATAATTCAACCATTCTGCAAAAATCAGACCTAAATTTGTTCAAACATAATAAAATTATAAGGTTTAGGGTGTTTTAATCTTTAAACGAACGTGGAAATAGAATTTTGATGATAATTTAATGCTTCAAAATAACAGCATTTAACACGTTATAACGCACACAATTTTGTAATTTGTGGCTTCTTATGTCTGATGTTATAAAACTTTTACCGGATGCCATTGCCAATCAGATTGCGGCAGGCGAAGTGATTCAACGGCCTGCTTCTGTGGTGAAAGAATTGCTGGAAAACAGCGTGGATTCCGGTGCCAAAAGTGTGCAGTTAATTATAAAAGATGCCGGTCGTGCGCTGATACAAGTGGTAGATGACGGCTGTGGCATGAGCGAAACCGATGCGCGTATGTGTTTCGAACGCCATGCGACATCTAAAATCAAAAAAATTGAAGATTTATTTTCGTTGTATAC
>DAOORG010000328.1:0-3020 GCA_035389165.1 Chitinophagales bacterium | reverse complement strand
GGTTGACAGTTACCGAATTAACGTGTAACTTAAGAAAGATTGATGCTAAAGATCCGGTGCGTTTTGATTTTGCACTCTTCGGAATGGGTATCGAAAAAGTGATTATTTAACACCGCATATTAGCACAATAATAGTCAAACGATGAATGGATTGATTTGAACGGTATGGAAGATATAGATAAAATACAGGAATACACGTTGCAACTGCTCGAAGAAAACAGCATTTCCTTTAATTCTTTTGAAGAATTCAGAAAGCATATTATTCAACGTATTAACGACTGGATCAACAATGATTTTGAACACTTATTATTTATGTTGTATAGAATAGATGTTCACGAAGACAAAGTGCGTAAGCTAATGCAGGAACATAAAGGTGAAAATGCCGCAGAAGTGATAACCGACTTAATCATAGAACGACAAAAGCAAAAAATTGAAACACGAAAATTATTTCATTTCAGCAAACCTGCCGATATTAGCGAAGAAGAATCCTGGTAAGCATGTTGTCTGATGCATCCAAAACATACAATTGTAAAATTCTGCCTTATGGCACACTTGCCACCATTGCAATCATATTATCCATTTCATTTCCATTGATGTATGCAGGAATATTTTTGGGTATTCCGGTGCTGATAAATGTTTTACTGTTTGTAGGTTCCATATACCTTTTGCTAAATAAGTTTTCTGCACAAGCCACTTTTGTCATTTCCAATAAAAACTTACAGAGAACCTTGCACACCACATCTGTTTTATTTAAAAATATATTGCACGAGGAATTTGCATGGAATCAGGTAAAATCATTTAAAAGCGGAACAGATAAAGGTAAATACAGAGGTGAATTTCAGTTTCTGGAAATCAAATTCAGTAACAGTTCTGTCTGGTATATTTCGGATATGTATGGTGAAAGAAAACCTGATTATGATGAATTCCTTTCCGCTTTTTCCGAACAGGTAAAGCAATTTAATCAGGATAATAAAACACCACAACAACCAAGTGCCGCATCAACAGCATCTTTGCCTGCAGAAAACAAAAGGATAGAAAGAGAAAAAACTTTTTACGAAACGATTTGGGCAAAATTGTTTACTATTTTGCTGGGTGTTTTTATAGTCATCGTATTTCTTTTTGCCGGACCTTACATGAGTGCATCATCCGTTTTCAAAATGAACTTTGTGCTGCTTCCGGGTTTTGCGTATATGTTTTATCGCAGTTTTATAAAAAAAGAAAAACCGGTTTAATCCAGCTTCATTTCCAGTAAATGCGTTTGTCCTTTATAAAAATCGTCTTCCACTTCACCTACTAATTCCGTATCAAAAATGGCAGGTCGTTCACTGATTTCATGATAGGCAATAACATCGGCGGCAAAATAATGTACCACAAAACTTTTGCGCGTTAATTCCTTATTCAACATAGGTTCGCCACCATGTATCAGGTTACCGTGCCAGATAAGTACATCGCCTTTTTTTGCCAGAAAAATCTCTTTCTGAAAAGCATGTTTCTGAATTACGGAAGCGGCCACAGCTTCATATTTTTTATTGGCATCACCATCCAGCATAAACCGGTTGCTTGTATTGGCATAATCTGCATTGGTTATATACGGCAATCGATGAGATTCAGGGAAATAACACAACGGACCTTGCTCTGCAGAAATATCTTCCAGAGCAAACCATGCAGCAATTAAATAGCCTTGCGGAAAAGTACTCATGTGTATGGAATCTGCATGTGGCAGTTGCTCACTTCCTTTCAGAAAATTGATTGTCTGAAACGGCAATACTTTTTTATCTAAAATAAAAGAAAGTAATTCCAATAATCGTTTTTCTTTTATGATTTTTCGAATCGTATAGGATTGATGGTAAGCGTTGAAAATTTTACGATTGGTATAGTTAAAATCGACTTCTTTTTTTTCTAACAAACCATCTATCTCGTTGTTAACGGCATCCACCGTTTCTTCATCCAGAAATCTTTCCCAGATAAGGTATCCGTTTTTATGCCATAACAACAACTGAGTTCTTATATTTTCTGGAAAATGACAATAAGCAGGATGATTTTGGATATCATCAGCATTAAAAAAGCCATCGAGCCAAGGCGCTTTTGCTTTTTTTCCAATGAAGTTTTTATGAGAAATACTGCTGTAAACGGAATTGCTGATTTCAAAATAAGGATACAGATGCTTGTTGTGTTTCAATCCTTTTCGGTGCAGCAAATTATAGATATAATGAAGTACACGAATGTTTCGAAAAAACCCTGTATATTTCTGAATGATTTTTTTCATTTATCTATATAAAGATAAATGTTTAATTTTAAGTATGGCAAAATCTGCAAAAGAAAAGAAGAAACCTACAACGATTAATGAGGAACAATTAATCGATAAAGAGCATGAAGAAGATGCTACAACTCAACATCCGATAGATATCGAAACGGATGCAACATTTGTATTAATGCCGGAATTAGAAGAACTGGTAAAGAAAAATCCGAATCGCTTAATCGGTTGTGGCGGTTAATTGTAAATGCAGCATAAAAATTTATGGCAAAAGAACAGGCAAAAGGAACGAAAAAAAAACAAGCAACAGCGATAAAACCGCTTCCGCAAAAAACTACGAATAAACCAAAAGATCAACCTCAGACAAATTATTATTTTCCGGCAGCAGCAGCTTTGGTAACCATACTAACTTTCGTGGTGTTTTTGCCAAGTCTTTCACTGGGTTTTGTCAACTGGGACGATCCGTATAATCTGACGGAAAACGAAACACTGAAGGTGTTTGCAACACAATGGAGCTGGTCCGGCGTGAAAGAAATTTTTACAACAGATGTTATTGGTAACTACAATCCGCTTCCGGTTTTTACATTTGCCATTGAAAAATATTTCTTTGCACGCAATCCGTTAGAACATCCTTTTGTATTTCATTTTAACAACGTCTGGATGCATGTGTTGTGTACGCTTTTTGTATTTCTTATTTTTACAAAACTCGGAATGAGTCGCATTGCAGCCATTATCGGTGCTTTGTTGTTTGGCATTCATCCAATGCG
>DAOORG010000327.1:0-3038 GCA_035389165.1 Chitinophagales bacterium | reverse complement strand
AAAGCAGTAGCGAAAAAAGCTCCAGCTAAGAAAGCGGTAGCGAAAAAAGCTCCAGCAAAAAAGTAATCGCAAACTTGCGATGAAAACAATAAACCCGATGTCTTAAGACATCGGGTTTTGTTTTTGAATTCTTTTAAAGAATTAGTTTATGTAATAAGATTCTTCACTTTGTTCAGAATGACAAGAATGAGAATCCGCTTTTTTGTTCACTTTCTTTCCATAATAAATCCTGCACGTTTTTATCATAAGAAATGGCAGATGATTTTTTTGCTTTGCAGTTATGAAAATATTCCGAAGTAGTATTTTTTACTTCATCAGCACTTGCTAAATAAATATGCGAGCTGGCACCTTTTTCTACCGTTAGTCCAAATAATTTTGAAGCTGCATTCCAAACCATTCCAAAAAATTTATTTCCATTTTTTTCGCCGATTGGTGTGTATACAAAACCAGGATGCAAGGCATTGACAGTAATATTAAACGGCTTCGCTTTTTCAGCTAAAGCATAAGTAAATAAAACATTTGCCAGTTTGCTTTGCTCGTAAGCACTCATCACAAAGTATCTGCCTTTCTTTTTGTAGAATGTTTCTATATCTATTTTTTTAGCACTATAATGAGAATCACTGGCAACATTTACGATTCTTGATTCTGTTCCGGCTTTTAATAAATCAAACAAATAGTAAGTCAGCCAGAAATAATTGAAGTGGTTGTTGGCCATCGTTAATTCAATACCATCTTCGGATAACTGAAAATCGGAAAAAACACCACCTGCATTATTCAGCAATACGTCCAGTTTGCTGAAGTCTTTTTTAATTTGTGTGGCAACCGTCTCCACAGATTTTTGAATGGCTAAATTGGCTATATAAAGATGTATGTTCTTATTTCCCGAAAAGGATTTGATATCGGCAACGGCCTGTTCGCCTTTTTCTCTGTTACGACACAACAGAATTATTTCGTGACCTTGTTTTGCCAATTGTCTGGCGGCTTCGAAACCTAAACCGGAATTAGCACCGGAAATGAGAATTGTTTTTTGCATGGTAGCTGTTTAATCAAATGGATTTAATTCTTTACGATTATCAAAGATGTTTAAAATAGTGATTGTATTTTCATCAATTTTATAATAGAAAGAATTGTGTTTAGTAATGAGCAATTTGTGTATAGAAGTATCTTTGTAAGAAGCTCTGCCTGAAAATGGAAAAGTTTCTATTAATTCTAAACGAGCCAACACTTTAACGAGGAATTTTTCTGCAACACGTTCAGACCATTTTCTAACCAAGTAATCATATATCAGTTCAAGGTCTTCTTTGGCATTTTCTGTCCAAACTATTTCGTAAGCCACTCTTGAATCTGATTTTTTACTGCTTTATTAGAAACGACTTTTCCATCTTTTGCCTGTTGAATAGATGTTTGCAATCTTGTTTGTTGAAATGAAGATAGTTCATCTAAAATATCGCTATCTTTTTTTATGGAATTAAAAGACTCATTTAACACCAAGAGTGTTTCTTCATCTTCTATGGTATCGATAAATTGGTGAAGTTGAGATTTTAGTGCTTGTTTTGACATAATTAAAATTAAGAAGAAAAAAGATAAAAAACAACTAATCCAAAAGATCATCTATTAAACTATCTCTTGATTCTTCATACTTCTTTTTATCTTTTATAGAAAATAAATTTTTAAACCGAATTATCCATAAAAGGATAACAACGAGAAAAAAAATTAGAAATATAATTTCCAAAATTAAGGATTTACAATTTCTCTTGCCATTTAAACATCTCATCTCGTAATCTGGCGGCTTCCATAAAATCCATTTGTTGCGAAGCGCGCTGCATGGCTTTTTTTAGTTGCGCAATTTTCTTTTCCAGTTGGTCATTGGTAAGGTATTCACTTTCTGCTTCAGCAGCAAAATTCATTTTGTCTACTTGTTCTTTGTAATTGCGTTCATCTCTGGTTTCCGGTCGCTGGCGGATATCTAAAATAGAAGCACGGTGCAAAATTTCTTCTTTACTTCTGAACACCGTTTTAGGTTTCATGTTGTGTTCGATGTTATAGGCAATTTGTTTTTCGCGTCGACGGTTGGTTTCATCAATGGTTCGCTGCATAGATTTTGTCATCACATCTCCGTAAAAAATAACGAGGCCGTTGGCATTACGTGCCGCACGACCAGCCGTTTGTGTCAGCGAGCGTTCGTTACGCAGGAAACCTTCTTTATCGGCATCTAAAATAGCGACTAAAGAAACTTCCGGAATATCCAATCCTTCTCGTAAAAGATTCACACCAATCAACACATCAAAATCTCCTAAACGCAAACCCTGAATAATTTCTACACGTTCCATGGTGTCAATATCACTGTGCAGGTATTTGCATTTGATGTTGAGTTTCGTTAGATACTTTGCCAACTCTTCTGCCATGCGTTTGGTCAGCGTGGTGACCAGTACACGCTCATCCACACTAATTCTTTTCTGAATTTCATCCAGTAAATCATCAATCTGATTCATGCTTGGCCGCACATCTATTGGTGGATCCAATAATCCGGTTGGTCGCACTACTTGCTCTATGAATTCACCATCCGTTTTTATCAACTCGTAATCTGCCGGTGTGGCAGAAACAAAAATGGTTTGATTCAATAAAGATTCAAATTCTGAAAAATTCAAAGGTCGGTTATCCATAGCGCTTGGCAAACGGAAACCATATTCCACCAGATTTTGCTTGCGACTTCTGTCGCCGCCATACATACCACCGATTTGCGGAATGGTGACGTGACTTTCATCCACCACCAGTAAAAAATCGTCCGGAAAATAATCCAGCAAACAGAAAGGCCGGTCACCCGGATTTCGTCTGTCAAAAAATCTTGAATAGTTTTCGATGCCGCTGCAATAGCCTAATTCTCGAATCATTTCCAAATCGAAATTCACACGCTCGTCCAGACGTTTAGCTTCCAGTTGTTTACCGGTAGCATTAAAATATTCTACGTGTTCTTTTAATTCATCTTGTATTTCATGAATAATAGTTGGCAGTTGGTCGCGCGGTGCAATATAGATATT
>DAOORG010000326.1:0-3048 GCA_035389165.1 Chitinophagales bacterium | reverse complement strand
AAAGGTGGCAGCACCATCAGTCAGCAATGCGCCAAAAATGTGTTTTTATTTCCGCAGCGCAGTTATATACGCAAAGCATTTGAAGTCTATTTCACCTTTCTGATTGAGATTTTCTGGAGCAAAAAACGCATTATGGAAGTTTACCTGAATGTGATAGAAATGGGCGATGGAATTTACGGTGCCCAAGCTGCAGCGAAAACCTATTTTAAGAAAGATGCTGAAAAACTGACGGCATCAGAATGTGCATTGATTGCTGCCGTGCTGCCAAATCCAAGAAAATGGAATGCCGGAAAACCTACCGGCTTCATCAACAAACGAAAAAACTGGATTTTACGGCAAATGGGTCATCTTAGAGGTACCGTTCAACTTTAATTCAATTCAATTTTAATGTTAACCGTTTTAAACTACTAATGGTATTTACTTAATGGCATGGTATTACTGATTATTTCGTGAATAATGTTATTTTTGCAACCTCGCACAGGAATTAATGAATTTTTTTGACGCTTCCATATATTACACCAGACTTCGGACTCATTTTCGGTTTGTGTATTTACATTGTTTTAAGCACGTAACTTTCCGCCGTTTTTTGATAGGATTACTTTACTCTATTGTCATTATATCTGTGACTATCATTAATGTATGCACCAGACTACTGGACGAAATTCTATTTCCGAATTTCAAACATATCAAGGTAAAGCAACCTGTTTTTATTATCAGCAATCCACGCAGCGGCACCACTTTTCTGCATCGCTTAATGTGTCTGGATGAAGAAAAGTTTGTGTACAACCTTTTATACCACACTACTTTTCCATCTATTACACTGTACAGAATGATTCAGTTTTTCAGTGCAATAGATAATAAAATCGGAAAACCGCTGCACAGAGTAATGGATTTAATCAACGAAAAAATGTTTGGTGGCTGGGACGACATTCATGCTACCGGTTTTAACAAATCCGAAGAAGATGAAGGCTTGCATTTTGTTTCCGGTATTTCGCCAAGCGTTGGGTTGGTCACTCCGTTTCTGAAAGAATTTAAAGAATTATACATTCCGGATCGATTAGATGAAGGCACGAAAAACGATATTAAAAAATACTACAAGTCGACCATTCAGCGTTGGATGTATGCTTTAGGCAGCGATAAAATATTTTTAAGTAAAACCGTCATGAGTTCCGGCAGGCTGGAAATGCTGCATGAATTATTTCCGGATGTGAAGATTATCTTTTTAATCAGAAATCCATATCAGGCAATTCCATCTTTTACTTCTATGTTTGCTGAACCTTGGACAGCATTGCATCCTGATATCAAAGAAAACTCTGATGAATACAGAGAATGGGGCGAGTTAGGTATTCAGTATTACAAATATTTTGACGAACAGAAACAGCATTTTAAGAAAGAAAACCTGATAACTATTTCTTACACAGATTTAGTAGCGCAACCAAAAGATACCGTTCTGAAGATTTACGATCAATTGAAATTAGAAATTACACCTGCATTTTTAGAACGTTTGGATAAAGCTACTTCTACCGCTAAAAAATATAAAAGCACACACACTTATTCTTTGGAAACCTATGGTTTTGAAAAAGAACATATCTACAACGAGCTGAAATTCATTTTTGATGAGTTTGGTTTTGAAAAGTAGTTCGCTGGTTCTAATATCCATTTTCTTTTTATCTCTTGATTATTAATCGTTTAAAATAATTTTCTTATTTTTCATGTATGAGGAAATTACTTTTCTTAATCGTTACACTGATTTTTTTCCTTTCCTGTGAAAAAGAAAAATCCAGTCCAGTAAAATATTGGTACGACAATATTGGCTCCAGAACAGATATACCGTTTTTGCCGGATTCGGCTGCCAATTATTTCAGCTATGCATTCAAACGAAAAAAAGGTGATAAAATCGGTATTCGGTTTAAAGCCGAATTTATGTATGCGCGCTATCAAAGCTACAATGTGTATGACATTAACACACGAAGCAGCATCGCCAGTATTGCCGACGTGGCTACCCAAGCAGACGCCGGAAATGAAAATCCATACCTGACACTCACACAACCAACCAACAGAGCTTACACCGTGTATTTGCTGCCAGATATTCCTGAAGCGCAGGATTACGAAAACAAATTACTATTTCCGGATAAGGTGACGGATGTGGCCGTGTTGTTGCGCAATTATCTGGCAGAACGCGATGTTTATGGCGGTGTTGCCTTGCCGCAAATAGAAGCCTTCGATTTAGTGAGTGGCGAATCGGTGCCGGTGCCGTTTCCGTTGGAGCTAGATTTTGCATCGTTTACCAATATTGTAACCGATTTAAGCAGAATCATAGACCTGACGCAATTATTTCAGTCAGATAATACGATAAAGTCGTTTCGCTTTGCCGGATTGGGTTTATTTCCGAATTTAGACAATCAGTATTTGCTTGCACCGTTGCGCTTGTATCCGGATGAAGTGGCGATTATCAAATTCCGGCCACCATCCTATCCTGCCACATTTAGCGAGTTGCCAACCGCAGCTGTTCGATATTTTTCTTTAGGATTAGGCGACAGCAAGACGTATAATTACCGCACGCTGGCAGATTTTCAGTTTAAGGTATCTTCTGATGGTAATATTTATGTGGTCATCGGCAGAAATGAAGCTGGAATTATTGCAAAGGCTGCCGGATTGAACTATATGGAATGGGTGCCTGCTTTGGAAAACCAGGGTTTGATTGTGTACCGGAATTTATTAACGCATCCGGATTATGCCTACAATATGAACCTGGTGCCTGACGTGCTTAAAAACTTAACACAGGTTTTCAATACCGGATATCTTCATGCCGATACCTATCTGGAAGACAGAGCGCCTACCGGTTTAAAAATGAGCAAAGCTGCGTATCTGACTAATTTTGGCGGTTTTGAAGTGGTATATTGATTGATTTTGCCCACTTTAGAATAGCTCTACTATTTGTAAGCACTTATTTCTAGATTTCCTTTCTGGTTAAAATGTCTGAATTTGCAGACTAAATTGCACAACTATTTACTTTTGAGCCAGTTATGTAATTTTTATAGCCATACC
>DAOORG010000325.1:0-3062 GCA_035389165.1 Chitinophagales bacterium | reverse complement strand
TCCGATTTCGTCTTCGGCACAAATCATACCTACTGACTCTACGCCACGAATTTTCGCTTTTTTGATTTCAAATGGTTCACCAGTGCTTGGATATAATTTTGTACCTACCAATGCAACCACAACCTTTTGTCCGGCAGCCACATTGGGTGCGCCACAAACGATTTGCAAAACTTCGCTGCCTACATCTACTTTACAAACAGATAATTTATCGGCATCGGCATGTTTTTCCTTTTCCAGTACATGACCAACGACCAAACCTTTCAATCCGCCTTTTACAGATTCATAAGGTTCGATGCTTTCCACTTCCAGACCAATATCCGTTAATAAATTATGTAGTTCCTCATCCGATAAATCGAAATGAATATAAGATTTGAGCCAGTTAAGTGAAATTCGCATAGACTGCAAAAATAATAAAAATAATCACTGATTAAGCTGATTGATTTGATTAAATAATTAAAGTTTGTTGACTGAATTACGGATTGAAGTTCGTTGTCTAAACCAACGGTATTGAAAGGCTTTTTAATTCTTGATTCAAAATTAAACTGCTTCTTTTCTGACCATTAATTGACGGAAAAACAGATATACTATTAATAAAAACATTCCATAAAAGAGTGTGACGCCTAATGTGCGTCCGTGTGACATAGGATTTATGATTCTATCTGTAATATCATATACTAAACATTTCGTATCAAAGAATAAATCCCAACTGTTCCAACGCAAAATTCTACCTAAATAAATACCAAATGCGCCGAGAAAAACGGAACTTATAGAAACTATCCAGGCAGTCAGTTTTCCAAATTTTTCTGTTAATACATTTTGAATATCATTTAATGAAAGTAAACCCATCACTAAGGCATTCCATACGCAGGAAATGACAATTAATAGATTGTACCAATAGCCAAAATCTTTACTTGGATGCAAGTGAATGATATCTGTAATAATATAGGGTGCATTTGGAAAAAACAATAACCACATGGCTACCATTGGAATTACAGTGATTTTATTAAATCTGTCTCTAAAAAGATACAACCAATTCGCTATAAAAAATGGAATGAATGCCAGAAATAAATTCCAGATTAAGAATATGAATTGTAATTTACCTGTTGCCATTACGCGCAAAACAATTAATCCAAAACTTAAAAAGCAAGATGCCATTAAAAGTAAAGTGAATTCGAGTCGTCTGTATTTTCTGAGTTGTTGAATGAGTTGCATATATTCTTAGTTAATTTTAATTATTTACAAATCTATTTATCATAAAACAAACCCAGTTTTTCTATATTCTAAATTATGTTAACGGAATTTGTATTTAATATTTATTAACGGATTTCATGTTCAACTAATTTATTTCAAAAAACACCAATTTATAGTTAAAAATCTACTTCATTTTTTGTTTGACTTATTAAATAATAAATTATACATTTGATTATCTAATTGAAGAAACATGAAAAAGTATCTCTATATTTTACTATCAACATTTGGATTATTTTATATGCCAAGTTGTAAAAAAGAAAATCAAAGAATTGGCGAAAATACTTATGAGTTGGATTCGGTAGTGATAGGATTTTTAGATACCACAGAAAATTTTCATTATTCAAGAACTATCACAACTAATCCAAACTTTATAGCTGCAAGTATTCCATCTTCATCTATTTACAATGGAATATCAGGTATTAATTTCGAAGAGCGAAACGATAGCATTTTGTTAAGCAATCATCTTGATTTGTTTTTTTCCAGCAGCTTATCCGATTACTGCTATGTTGTAAATAGGAAATTCAATTCTTGTTACCATAAATACCTGACATCTTATTCGGTTGACGCATACCTGCATGAGTATAAACAAGATATCCAATATAATTCAAATGGAAGCCTTCAAACAATCACTAATATACAGGATAACCATTTTGATAAGTATGATAATTTTAATTCAATCGTTAAAAGAAAAGTGCAGCAACTCTTTTTTTCCTATGCAGGCAAAAATTTAAATAACATTGACCTGAATTTTTATTTGAATAATTATTATGATCCTGGTGTTCCTTACGATACAAGCAGTTATAACCAAGGAGAATATATAATTTCTTATCCAAACAAATATGCTAATCAAAAAAATTTAATCGGCTTTGATGTTAACGATATTATACTATCATCATTATTGGATATGAATTATTTTAACGATTTAGGATATATACGTACAATCGAGTTTACAGGACTGTTTGGACAGACACAATTATATAATTTAAAAATAGCCGAACCATTTGTACTTACAAAAAACGCCACTTTCAATACAAATTGTGAAAACCTAATTGAACATATTCACTTTAACTACACTGTTACACCTGAAGCGCGATTATTTCATTATCCATTCAATGCATCAGCCGATGTTAATATATCCTATGAATTTGATACAGCAAATAATAACAGAATTAAAACCATGACAATACAAACAATTCCATCAGAATTAGCAACGCTATCATGGCCATATCATACGCAAAATCCTCAAAAACTTAAGTATACCTTCTATTACAAAGATTAACCTACTGCTTTCACAAAATCACTGACTAAATAACTAATTAATTTTCCGATAGTGGAAGACTTCTGTCCGTTATCCAATTCTACCGCACCTTCACAAATATGCAGATAGGCAATTTTATTTTTAGTAGCTGTCTGATGAATGAATTGTCGCGCTTGTGTAGTGGAAAATCCGCATGGAGAAATAGCACTCGACAAAATATTTTCGATTGCATCTAAATCAATTTCAATACCGGTGTAGCCATTTCTTGTAAAATACAATAAGACTTCCGTTGCCTGTTCCATGGAGATTTTCTGTGTAACAAAAATATCTTCAAAAAAGTGTGCCTGAATATTTTTGTTTTTGTGGATCGTATCCAGCATGGATTGAGACATATAATTTTGGTGCAAGCCCAGAATGCCGTATTTATTCAAAAAGCCTTCCTGCATGGCATAGGAAAACCCGTTACCGGAATGCCGGCCTTCCAGCGCACGAAAATCAGCATGTGCATCAAAGTTGATGACATTGATTTGTGCTTTCTTTATTTTTCCGGCTT
>DAOORG010000324.1:0-3068 GCA_035389165.1 Chitinophagales bacterium | reverse complement strand
TAAACAGATACATTCCATTTGCTAAATCATCTCTGAAGATATCAAATGTATTATTGTTGGATGAAATAGTTTTTAAAATTTGACCTTCCAGATTCATCAATACTAAAACAGCATTTTTTAATTCCGCTGATTTTACAATGATTTGCGTTTTTTCCCGAAATGGATTTGGAAATACAGCCACTTCTTTTACATTAAATTTTGTGTTTTTTGTAGAGCTGATTAATTGCATTTGTATAAAGTCTCTGCCAATGGTATGAAAGGTAGTATTGGTTACAATTGCTTCATTTCTGTCAAAATAAATAGACGCATTATTGTAGATTTTAGTGCCAATCGGATTGTTTAGTTTTTGCTGAATACTAAACTGCACAAAACCGTGTGATAAAGGTTCGTTATGAACGCTATCTACCAAATAAATAGAATCAAATACAAAGCGAACTACATTGCTGTCACTTCTTTCAAAACGATAATTATGACTGCTGACCAATGGGATTAATGTATTAATATCCAGCTGCGTAGAAATTGTGTCAGCTACAATTATGTCGTATGCAGTATCATTTCCTGTATTTTGGAATTGAATCGTGTAATGAATCGTTGTATTGGGCTCAATATAATGTTGAACGCCATAGCCAAGCGGTGACGCTTCTTTTGCATTCGGATCGAAACTGCCGACAATCATCTTGCAATCTGTTGCGCGATAAGGTGCATTGTAATTGGAAAATGCTAACACATTGCCTGTTGAAATGGGATTTTGTAAAGTTGGACGACATCCTTCTATAAATGCAGTTACATATTTCTCGCCTAATTCGACTGGAAAATCATCTTCCTGTTCAGCAATAATTCTATACGTTTTACCTGAATCAGCAGGAACCATTTCTGTTTTAGTGCCGTTAACTTCTAACTGATAAGTGCTGATTTGTCTTATAACCTGATCTTCTATAACGATATATTTTTTAGGTTGCTGCATGGCAGCACCATCGTTTTTTAACTTCAATTCTACACTGTCGCCTAAGCAGGTTGCTGATGCTACAATTATAGAGCCGTTGTAATCAGGTTGTACACATACACTATCCGGATAAATATGACTTTGGATACACACCGTTCTGCTTAAAGTGGCTTCCGGTGCTTCGTGTAATCTTACAATCAATTTTCCGCAATCAAAAATATCTGCGCTGCCAACATACAAGCGATAACGATGATTGCCTAAATCGCTAATGTTTATTGGTATGTTGCCATCAGTAGATGCATTGTCGACAATTAACAATGGGTCAACAGTAATGTCAATATAAACTCCAGTTGCATTTTTTGTTCCTGTGTTACAATAGTCAATGTGATAATAAATAATTTCATCTAAATGACGAAAGCGTTGCAGATGCACACCAATATTTAAGTTGCTGCAAACAACAGTTGGCGTGAAATTAAAGTTGACGGAATCTATGCTGACATCATTTGAAAAATTAAGAATAGCCGTGTCGCTGCATGTACCGCGTGCCCATAATGCATATCGAAAACCTGTTCTTGGAAACAATTTTACGGCACCGGACGCATTGGTAGCAAATTGAAAATTTCCATAATTATCAGAAGATGTAAATAATACATTAGTATCAATAGATGCTGTTACCGTAATTTGTCGTAAGTCAATGTCACCGGTATCTTTCATGCAATTATTGTTAAAATCGCCAAGCACATGACCTTGAATCAAATTGTTATAAACATTGCCTAAAGAATCTATCTGGATTAAAAATAGATTCCTGCTATTTTGGTTTGCAATCAAGCCGAACAGATATGCGTAGCCATCTTTGAAGCTTGTTTGAGAGATGATATTAAAATTTCTGAATGAAATTCCGTCCGGATAGTTTATACGCCAGATTTCCTGTTTGATTGCTTTGCGGTTATTGATATCAATAATTTCTTTTACCATGCCATACTCTGTTGGTTGGTTTGGATAATAATCACCTTCAATATTGATTACTTTTCCTTCGCTTGGTTCAATAAATATGGCAGCATTTCCGGGCAATGAAGTAGAATCAATTGAAAATAATTTTTGCATACTACTATTATATACATCAGTAGTAGAATAACCACCATCAACATTACTACTTTGTCTGAAATTATGTTTCACCAGCAGATTTCCATTGTTTAATAATTGTGGTGATATAAAACCATCCGGATAATAAACGGCGGCAGAATCCCAGCTTAAGTTGGAATAGACTTTTATCAATTTTGCATAATATACGTTGTTGCTATCCAGGTTACTTACGTTTAGAATGTAATCATTTTGCACTTTTCTTGTTGTATATAAAGCATATTGAATGCTTGCAGAGCCGAATTTTTGAGGAATAATAAGTGAGTCTAATTGTGCAATAGTATCTAAATTTGAAAATGAAATTTGTGCTCTGTGAAAATTGATTGTATCCGAAATATGATTGTTTACATTGTCCAAAAGAACAGTTGCAAATGCTGCTTCAATGGTTGAATCTGTTTCGGTTACAGTTATTTTGTTTGTGTAGAGAAAAATATCTGCATCGTTATATGCATACAATAAATGTTTAGGTTGAATAACGAATGGTTCAAAGGAATCAATAATTTGGTAATAAATTCCAACGCTGATATTAGGTATGTATTCGTCGTAAATCAAAATGTACTTTTGTATTGATGATATGTATTTTATAGCATGAACTTTTTGTACAAATTTGTTTGGAAGATAGTTGATGTTAAACAACAGAAGTTCACCATTTTCTTTTTTATACTGATGTAAATAAACAGCCGTGTCCCATGGTGTAGAAAAATTAGATGCTATTAAACAATTGCCATTTGGCATTGTTTCCACTTCCGAATTGTTAGCTCTGTCGCTGGAATTTATTAAATCTAACTTTTGTTGCCATCCATTTGCATATAAATTACTACAAGTAATAAAAAAGAGTATTGCTAAACTAAATTTCTTAAGCGCTTTCATAATGGATTTCTTAAAGTTACTAATTCCGGAAACAGTTTTTTTTCTTTTTACCCGTATTACGCCAAAATGCGTATAGTAAATGTATTGATCACTTTGGTTTTGATGTTGAATTGTT
>DAOORG010000323.1:0-3068 GCA_035389165.1 Chitinophagales bacterium | reverse complement strand
CATAAATTAGTTAGAAATAATAATATCTTAAAGTAATTGAAATAAATTTCATTTGCGCTTTGCAAACCTTAAACAAACCATCTCAAATCGAATTAATTTCTATTCTGCTATATCGCATTCAATTTTCATAATGGTGCAACAGGTACTGCCATAAAAGGTAACGACACATGCTTCCGAAGCATCTTTTCCGTGTGCAATTTTCACCAGTTTATTGATGTCAGATAAATGCGTTGGATCAAATATCAACCATTGGCCACCAATATAGGCTTCAAAACAAGCATGAATATCCGGAGGCAGCAGGTTTACGGCATAGCCTGTAAAATAACGTGCAGGAATATCCAAGGCTCTGCAAAGTGCAATGCCTAAATGTGCAAAATCTTTGCAGACTCCTTGTCGGCTGATTAATGTATCGCAGGCAGATTCACTGGAATTGGTGGAACGGGTTAAATAGTTCACGTTGTTGAAAATCCAGTTGTCAATTGCTTTTACCTTTGTTAAAGAGTCCTGTAAATGACCAAATTCTTTAGCAGCAAATTCGATTAATTTATCTGATTCGCAATGTCTGCTGGGTGAAATATAGGTCATCACTTCGTTGTCCATTTCAAACAATGGAATTTCCTGTAAAAGTGTACTTTCTTTAACAAGAAGTTCATTTACTTCTACCAATGCTTTGTAGGAAATGGTAAAAGTGCCGTAATTAATCTGCAGCTTTATATATCTGGAATCTGAACAAGGCAAGGTAAACTCTTGGAAATTTAATTCAGGCGAAAATGACAGCGATTCTTCAAGAATGGTTTGATTATTGGAATTTGAAGCCTGTATATTAAAAATATAAGTGGTTGGCGCGTAGACCTCATACGTTAATTCACTTAGTATTTTGAACTTCATTGCTTGAAGATAGTGATTTGAAAATGCTATACGCTCAATTTCTATTCTTTTTGTGTTGACTGCTGAAAGTTTCGCGGTTTTTGCGGTGTTTTCAATTGTCTGAATTTGGATTTCCAGGATTTTTAGATGGATGGATTTTACAGAAACCGGTTGGAGAACCGGGCAATTAAGCAATACAAAAATTAATCTCTTCTTTCAACGAATATCGTATACGTTTTACCTAATACGGAAATATAACACCTAGAAAACAGAATAGTATTTAAATGTTCAGTAGCAGAACGCTGACAACACATTTTGCAGTCAATGGAAACAACAATATTAAAATAACAGCGAGCGTTTCTTCGGAACGCTCGCTGTTTTCTCTTCAGGAAACCAGAAACTATCTTGTTTACTTTACTGCCATTTTATTCTGACAGCGGTGTGAGTTTTATTTCTACGTTTGTGGTTTCGTTGATGTTGATTGCGATGTTTTCCACCGTTTTATTTTCGTAATCGCCTACACTTACTTTAATGTCGTAGGTGTCTGGCGGAATGTTTACGATGGTGAACACGCCTAATTCATCAGATAAAACCAGGGTTGGTGTGTTAATGATTTCAATGATGGCATTGGCAATTACAAGATCTGTAGTTTCGTCTTTTACCACTCCTTTCAGAATACCGGTTGCTAATTTTATGTGGCGAATACCGTTGTTAATTATACTGCGTGCATACACATACCTGTTGTAAAAATTAGGTTGCGTACCTTTCAGTACCAGCATGGCTTTGTCTAGTTCGTGTGTCAGAAAATAAGTAATGGTTTTAATACGACTGTCTAACTCTGCAGTTGCCGCTTTACGCTCGTTAGATGAAATGGTTGGTGCAGAAACGATATCGGTGAATGCGGTGAGCTTAGCACCAAAGCTTGTAATGTAGGCAGCATCTACATTAAACGGTGCCAGCGCAGGTTGCTCATCCGTTAAAACACCTTTTACCAGTTCTGCATGTGTAATCAGTTTCATGTCGCGCATGCCTTTGAGTTTCGACAGGCTGATGTTCATCATCTCATAAACAGAATGGTCGTTGATGCTGTCGAAGTGCGACATGATGATGCCGGCTGCTTCTTCTATGGCAAGCGCCAGTGTTTCTTTAGCTGCCTTTTTGTTCAGGGTAATACCTTTGCGATTGTAAATCTGTGTTTGTGCAATAGCCAGCACTTCGTTCACTTTGGTAACGTACTGCATAAAAAGGTTGTTTAATCCGGGTATCGGACTGATGAGTGCAGTGTTTAAGCTGCAGTACGACATCACTGTTTTAAACATGGTGATGTTGTTTTCGATTCTTTTTTTCATACTTGTTTTTTTTAATTGTTATAAAATAATTATTCTGCAAACGAACACCTTAATCTATTTAGTATATTTTGTCCTATTTTTTAACACATTTTAAAATACATTACTTTTATATGCACCATATTTTAACATTTAAAGACCTGTTTGCAATAGCAAACTATTTATCCAACTACTGCAAACAGGAATATTGCTTGTGACAGTGTTTATTGATGTATTGTTAGCTTTTATTTGTCCATGTAACGGCATTTCTAACGCCGTGTCACGCTTCATTTGAAAGTGTATCATTTTGCATTTGCAGCTTGTCCTATTTCATTTGAAAGCTGTCAAATTCCGTTTGGAAGCTGTCACTTTCTATTTGGAGCGTGCCACCATCCATTTGAAGGTGTCTCACACACCATTTGAAGGTGTGTCATATTCGATTTGGAGGCTGTCACTATCTATTATTTTATTGAAATACAGCTATTTATAAAATGTACTTATTCTAAAATTAACGATACATTTTGCCGGTATAGTTTAACTATTTCACATTTTGTTGCAATGTCAACATTGGGTTTTTGTGACATGAGTTTCAGGTTGGTTTAGAATTAGATGTAGTTTTCCATTCATAGAAATAGGAATTGATTTAAGGTGTATCAAAGAAGAACTATGAATTAGTAGTAGTTGAACAACTGAAATATATACACACGTAAGTACTAAAAGCATACAAAATATAACATCACCATTTGATTATTTATAAAGAAATACTATATTTGACATACGAGCTAAAGGTTCGCAAACACAACATAGTATTGGTTGTATAAGCGAAACAAAGGTTCGTGTATAAACAAGTTATAGACAATAGCCAAAATTTTATTC
>DAOORG010000322.1:0-3068 GCA_035389165.1 Chitinophagales bacterium | reverse complement strand
CAGTGTAAGGAAATTCGCCAGGTACATTTTCCTGCAAACTCCATTTTAAAATATCACCGTATGCTTCGTACTTTGGCAAACATACTTTTGGTATTTGCTGATGCGATAAAGATTCTGTGTGCGTTTTAATTTTGATTTCTTTATCACGCACTTTGAAAACGTAAAATTCGTTTTTATACTCTTGCTTTGTTTTTGCCCAATTGTCCAGTATTTGCTGGCACTCAGGATGCAATTTGAGTTGTTTTTGTTTTATTTCTTCGTCTAACATTTCCAAAGTTTTAAACTTTGGAAATGATTTTATTCTATCCAATGCGTATAAATCTTGTGCAACTTCTGCCTGCTCTTTTACCCAAGTGTCATAATCACGGTTGGTTTTCGTAATATCAGATAAATAACGAACTCTACCTGGTGGAATGATGTAAATTTTTTCAGAATTGCCTGTACGCAAATTCAATGTAGATTGCCAATCTAATGCAGATTTCTCAATGACTTTTTGAATGACAGCTTTATATAATTCATTGGTTCCGGGATCGTTAAACTGCGAAGCAATACTGCCATACACCGGCATTTGATCCGGATCTACATTCCATAAATTTCGGTTGCGCTGGTATTGTTTTTTTACATCACGCAATGCATCCTGTGCACCGCGTTTATCAAATTTATTGATGGCAACTACATCCGCAAAATCCAGCATATCAATTTTTTCCAATTGCGATGCAGCACCAAATTCCGGTGTCATCACATACAGAAAAGTATCAGCAATATCTACGATTTCCGTGCCGCTTTGACCAATGCCGGAAGTTTCAATAATGATTAAATCATAGTTGGCTGCTTTTAAAATGGCAATTGCATCCGTAATATTTTTAGAGATGGAAGCGTTGGTTTGTCGCGTGGCCATCGAGCGCATATATACACGTGGATTGTTGATAGAGTTCATACGAATTCTATCGCCTAACAAAGCACCGCCTGTTTTTCTTCGGCTTGGATCCACAGAAATAATGGACATAGTTTTTTCCGGAAAATCTAACATAAAACGACGCACCAATTCGTCCGTAAGTGAAGATTTTCCTGCGCCACCGGTTCCTGTTATTCCTAAGATAGGAACTTGAGATGTAAGATTTGAGATTTGAGATTCTATTTTATCAAATTCTGCAGGATAATTTTCTGCTGCAGAAATTAATTGTGCAATATGATGTGCATTTTTTTGTTTCAGTTTTGATGTATCTAAGACAACATTTTTACCACTTGGGAAATCACAAATTTGTAATAAATCATTAATCATGCCCTGCAAACCTAAAGCACGACCATCATCTGGTGAATAAATTCTATCGATGCCATAAGCATGTAATTCTTCAATTTCTGAAGGCAGAATGGTGCCACCACCGCCACCAACAATTTTGATGTGACCGCAACCTTTCTCGCGCAATAAGTCATACATGTATTTTAAAAACTCTACATGACCACCTTGGTAAGAAGTGAACGCAATGGCATTTGCATCTTCTTCAATGGCACAATCTACAATATCTTTCACGGAACGATTGTGTCCCAAATGAATAACTTCTGCACCTGATGCCTGAATAATTCGACGCATAATATTAATAGCTGCATCGTGTCCGTCGAACAAGGAAGCTGCTGTTACTATACGAATTTTATGTTTAAGTTGATATGGTTGAACTTCTTGCATTCTGAATTTCTATTGTATTACAAATTTAATCTATTCATCTAGTATTTTAGTGAAAAAACAAATCATAAATAATCTAAAATTTAATTTTTATGTACTCAGATTGGTTATTTTTGAGGAAATATCTTATTTATGAAAAAAGTTCTGGTTGGTTTTTTGATTTTCTTATTTGTGTTGATTGCGTCTGCATTTGTCATTCCTTTCTTTTTTAAAGATAAAATCATTGCGAAAGCAAAAGAAGAAATCAGTAACCAAATAAATGCTAAAGTTGACTTTAAAGACATTGATTTATCCTTATTAAAAAACATTAGAAACTTTCCAAATATTGCATTAGGCATTGATGATTTAACCATTATTGGCATTGCTCCGTTTGAAGGTGATACGCTTTTAACTATTGGCTCCACAAAGGCTTCATTAGATTTAATGAGTGTGATTAAAGGCGAACAGTATAAAATTGAAGCAATTGATCTTTCAGATGCAATTGTAAATGCAATTGTAAATAAAGATGGAATTGCCAACTGGAATATCACCAAACCATCAACAGATACGAGTGCTTCCAAGCCATTTGATTTGGCATTAAACAAACTGACACTAGATAATATAAACTTATTTTACGATGATTTAAATGGCGGAACATCTTTAAAAATTGTGAACCTTAACCACAAAGGAAAAGGCGATTTTGCTTCAGCAATTTTAGATTACACATCCAGTACGGCTATCGAAAAAGTTTCATTTTCGCAAGGACTTATCACTTACTTAAAAGAAGCAACGCTGAATCTGGAAAGTTCCGTAAATATTGACCAGGCACAACACAAATACGCTTTCAAAGAAAATAAATTGATTTTGAACAGACTAGGGCTCTTATTGAACGGGTTCATCCAAATTCCGGACTCTACCAAAACGGTCATGGATATTTCCTTTAATGCCGACAAGACGGATTTCAAGTCTTTGTTATCGCTTATTCCTGCGATATATTCTAAAGATTTTAAAGATATCGTCGCTTCCGGAATTTTAAAATTAGACGGTATGGCAAAAGGAACCTTACAAGGCAACTCTTACCCACAATTTGCCATCAATTTAAAAGTAGATAACGGTAAATTCCAATATCCAAAATTACCAACCGCTGTTACGGATATTTTTATTAATGCACAAATTAACAATCCTGGCGGAAGCTTAGATAATACAATAGTTAATGTTCCGGATTTGCGTTTAAAAATGGCAAACGAACCAATTGTTGCAAAGCTAAGAGTAGCAACACCTGTCTCAGATCCAAATGTTGATTTAACAGCAAAAGGAAAATTAAACCTGGCTGATATTCAGAAATTTTATCCGTTAGAAGGTGTGCAAAAATTAGCAGGTGTTGCCAATGTTGATTTAACCGTAAAGG
>DAOORG010000321.1:1859-3073 GCA_035389165.1 Chitinophagales bacterium | reverse complement strand
GTTTATGCTAAAACTAGTTTTAAAGGAAAACAACTGCATATCATAAAGCCAACTACCTATATGAATTTGAGTGGAAAGGCGATAAAATACTGGATGAATGAATTGAAAATTCCGGTAGAAAATATTTTTGTTGTTGTAGATGATTTAGCGTTACCATTCGGACAATTACGAGTGCGTGGAAAAGGAAGCGATGCAGGACACAATGGATTGAAATCAATTCAGGAAGAATTGATAACACAGGAATATCCAAGATTAAAATTTGGCATTGGCAACGATTTTCCTAAAGGAAAACAAGTTGATTTTGTATTAGGGAAATGGAAGCCTGAACAGGAAATTATTTTACAGGAAAGAATATCCGTGGCTATTGAGATTATTAAAAGTTTTTGCACCATAGGATTAGTAAATACTATGAATAGTTTTAATAATAAGTAAATACGCACTGCAGTGCGTATCAACAATAAAATAATATTGTATGAAAATATTTTGCGTCGGTTTAAATTACAAAGAACACATCGTGGAAATGAAACATTTTGCATTTCCGGAAAGTCCGGTGATTTTTATGAAACCATCAACGGCATTATTGAAAAATGGTCAGCCGTTTTATTATCCTGAATTTTCCAATGACGTACATTATGAAGGTGAAATAGTGTTGCGTGTTTGTAAAAATGGTAAAAAGATAGATCAAAAATTTGCTCATAAATATTACGATGCATTCACTTTGGGATTCGATTTCACTGCACGAGATATTCAAACAGAACAAAAGAAAAAAGGCTGGCCCTGGGAAATCGCCAAAGGGTTTGATGGTTCAGCCTTTATTGGTGATTTTATTCCTATAGAAAAAGATAAACTTATTTCATTTACCATAAAAAAAAATAATGAAGTTGTACAGCAAGGCGATACTTCTATGTTGATTTTCTCTTTTGATGAAATCATTGCCTATATATCTACTTTTTTTACCTTGCAGCAAGGCGATTTAATTTATACCGGAACACCGCAAGGAGTGGGACCGGTGCAAATAGGAGACACGCTCGAAGGCTTTGTGGAAGATAAATCTATTGTTACCTGTCAAATAAAATAAGAATGAGAAGAAGCTTAGTACTCATATGCTGTTTATTGTTAACCTTAAATATGTTAGCTAACTCAAAAACATTAAAGTCGGTGGAGGAAGCCAGGAAATTGTCTCAACGAATAAGCGAATTATTTTACAAAGACAG
>DAOORG010000321.1:0-1759 GCA_035389165.1 Chitinophagales bacterium | reverse complement strand
TATGGCTGGATTGTTAACGGATTTAAATGGGATGACGAATACAGTACCGAATTTAAATAGTCTATTAATCTTGTAGTTTATTCAATTCAAAATTTTGTTTTCACTGGAACTTTAGTTATTTTTGACCTTCTTTTAAATCAATCATTCATTTTTTAAAATAAAAATTACAATGCCGTATTTATTCACATCAGAGTCAGTATCAGAAGGACACCCGGATAAAGTAGCCGACCAAATTTCAGATGCACTTATCGATAATTTCTTAGCATACGACCCGCAATCAAAAGTTGCCTGCGAAACATTAGTTACAACAGGCCAAGTGGTGCTTGCAGGAGAAGTTAAATCAAAAGCATATTTAGATGTTCAGGATATTGCCAGAGAAGTAATCCGAAATATTGGATATACAAAATCAGAATACATGTTTGAAGCAAACTCTTGCGGTATTTTCTCTGCCATTCACGAACAGTCATCTGATATCAATCAAGGTGTAGATAGAAAAGCAAAGAAAGAAGATTTTGAAACAAAAGCGAATGCACAAGGCGCAGGTGACCAAGGTATGATGTTTGGTTATGCAACAAAAGAAACAGACAACTATATGCCTTTGGCTTTAGACCTTGCTCACAAAATTTTACAGGAATTATCTAAAACAAGAAGAGCTGGTAAAGAGTTAAAATACTTGCGTCCGGATGCAAAAAGTCAGGTAACTATTGAATACAATGATAACAACGAACCAATCAGAATTGATACGATTGTTGTTTCTACACAACACGATGATTTTGCAAAAGACAAAGTGATGCTGGATAAAATCAAAAAGGATATTATCGAAGTTATCATTCCAAGAGTGAAGAAACAATTGAAACCTTCTATTCAGAAGTTGTTCAATGATAAAATAACTTACCATATTAATCCAACAGGTAAATTTGTTATCGGTGGACCGCATGGTGATACTGGTTTGACCGGAAGAAAAATCATCGTAGATACTTATGGTGGTAAAGGTGCACACGGTGGTGGTGCATTCTCCGGAAAAGATCCAAGTAAAGTAGACAGAAGTGCAGCATATGCAACTCGACACATCGCTAAAAACTTAGTGGCAGCAGGTGTTGCTGATGAAGTATTGGTACAAGTATCCTATGCTATTGGTGTAGCCAAACCGTGCGGATTATTTGTAAGCACAAACGGCACTGCTAAAGTAAATATGAGCGACGGAGAAATAGCAAGAATTGCCGAGAAACTATTTGATATGCGTCCTTATGCAATTGAGCAACGTTTCAAGCTGCGTAATCCGATTTACAGTGAAACAGCTGCTTACGGTCATATGGGTCGAAAAAACGAAGTAGTAACAAAGATTTTCAACAAAGGAAAAGACAACGAAAAGAAAGTACAAGTGGAGTTATTTACCTGGGAAAAACTGGATTATGTAGATAAAGTGAAAAAAGCTTTTGGTATTAAATAAGCTGATTTTATAGAATAACAAAAACCACGCATTATGCGTGGTTTTTTTTTGCACATTTGTATCATGATATTCCAGATAAGTAAATTTTTTAATCGAATAACTCGAATTATTTAATAAATGCAGGAAATTTTCATTTCTGATAAACTTTTACCATATCTTAATTTTTAAAACCGAAAATCTATAGTATATTTGCAATCCGTTCTGAGAAATCGGTGCGGAAAAAGAGAGATGGCAGAGCGGTCGAATGCGGCGGTCTTGAAAACCGTTGACTGTTACAGGTCCGGGGGTTCGAATCCCTCTCTCTCTGCA
>DAOORG010000320.1:0-3082 GCA_035389165.1 Chitinophagales bacterium | reverse complement strand
AACTACAGATAAGAAGCTGAAAATTATATTTTTCATAATTGAAACAAAGATAAAATTTTTAATATAAAACTTAGGTCTTAATTTAAATAATTAAGACCTAAGTAACACATTTTAATTACAAGTATTTTTTTTGTGTAATAAATTAGGATGTGGGATTGAATTTCCTGTGCAGTCAGCAAGTTTGTCTAAATTTAATTGGTATGTTGCCTTTAAATTATTGCTTTGGTCGTACATATTAAAAATAGGATTCACATCTGCTGCCGTACCCGGCAAAGAAAAACCTACTCCTGAAATTCTAACTCTCAAATCAATTTTACCTTCTGCATCTAAAATAATTGGGTTAACAATTGCACCCAATGGCCCATTAAGATTAGCAGCAGATGTTATAGCTTCGCCAACATTAACACTTGCTGTAAAATCATTTTGAGTAATACCTGTTAAATCTAACCAAGAATCAGGTAATCCAAGAAATAAATTCATATGCACGCCAATTATATCATCATTTGCATCATCTGTGTTGATTGCCAAAGTTGCGATTTCATTTAGTATATATTTGAAATTAATTAATGCTCTTAAGTTTATTTGAGAGACCGCAAAAAGCACTCTGTCTTTTAGATTAGATTGATTTATTTGTCCGCCTGTTTCTATTGCTTCCTCTAAAGCTACTTCAAGTGCATCTTTTATAGTATTTTGAATAGAATTTCTAAATGCTTGTGGCCACTCATCTGCTTCTAAAACTATAATAACATTTCCAAAAATTTGCAGACCATTTTGTTGAATATTATTTAATACATAATTTATATCAGTATTATTTGATGCCCAACATGAATCGTACCACATAGATCCCATTTCATCTGGTATTGGTATTGCATCACCATTACCACCAGAACTCCAATTAACTGATGCCCAACTTGGAGTAGCAGACATAGTTTGTACCACTGCAGAGCATGTTCTGCCAAAAGTCACTCTAAAACCAATATTCATAATATATGGTTCATCAGTGTTTCCCCTAGATGTAGGATCTTGATGGTTAATAATGTATACATTTTTTACGTCAGCACCTACTAATCTTGACGGTGAAGGCGGACATATAGTATCTTGTTGTTGAGGTGTACATGCTACAGATACAACAAGTAGTATAAGAATAATTATTTTATTCAATTTTGTTTTCATTTTATTAAGTTTAATTTTTTACAATAGATTAATCACATCCAAATAGGTTTGGATTTTTTTTTATAGAAAGTTTTGTTTAATTTAAAATTGCCCTGATAATCCTACTTTTATAATTCCATTAAAACCAAAACCTGCTTCAACAAAAGCACCAATTTTTTTCCCAATACGGATTCCTAATGCATCAATCTGAAAGGCAAAACCAGCATTTTTATGTTTGATTGTTTGACGATAGTCAATAAACTTTTTGTTCTTTATGTACATGCCCAACTGTATGCCTGAATACAATTGTAAAACCTTTCTACTAAAATAATGATATTCAAAACCAGGAAGTATTGCAATAATATTATCTTTAGTTTTAAAGCTAAGAGTATCATTAAATTTATTTTTATACGAACCATTAATCTGAGAGAAAGTTATGTTCATTATTATACCAAATTTATTTTTTATATACCTTTTATATCCAAAATTTAATGTGCCTAGTAAGGGTGGTATTTCTGTTAATTTTTTAGTATAATTACTTTTATTTGTTAGGTAATCAAATGATAAATCATTATCAGTAATTCTATAGCCAATAAATATTGAAGAGAAAGAAAACATACCATAAGAGCTATATATTTCGTTTTGAAAAGAAGTATTTAATGTGTCATTATTTTTTCCATGAGAAAAATTAACCGATAGAAATAGTAATGTTAATGCATATACTTTCATAATAACCTAATCAAATTAATTTGTGAATAAATAATGAGTTATAAATTTTATACTAATAAATCGTATCCAATATTAAATTAAAAATTTATAATTTGCAAACATTTTGTATTTTTTTTTTTTTATTAAATATTATTATAATCTGTTATACATAAAGTTGTTTGTATCTTTGCGATATGGAAAACACAAAACGTACGGAAATCTCGTCATTAGGTGAATTTGGATTAATTGACAGATTGACAAAAAATATCACACTGAAAAACCCATCTTCGGTAAAAGGGATTGGCGACGATGCAGCTATTGTTAAAGCAGAGAAAACACAGGTAATTACTACAGATATATTAGTAGAAGGCATTCATTTTGATTTGGTCTATACACCGTTGAAGCATTTAGGATATAAAAGTGTCATCGTGAATTTGTCTGATGTTTATGCAATGAATGCGACACCCAAACAGATTCTGGTTTCTATTGCTATTTCCAGCCGGTTTTCTGTAGAAGCGATTGAAGAAATTTATGAAGGTATTCAGCTTGCCTGCACTAAATACAATGTGGATTTAATTGGCGGAGACACGACTGCTTCACCCAAAGGATTGATCATTAATGTGGTGGCGATTGGCGAACAGGAAAAATCTAAGATAGTGACGCGAAATACGGCAAAAGAAGGCGATTTGCTATGTGTTACCGGTGATTTAGGTGCTGCCTATATGGGATTGACGGTGTTGCAGCGCGAGAAACAAGTGTTCTTAAATGCACCGGATGCCAGTATAGAACTGGCCGGCAATGATTATATCGTTGGCAGACAATTGAAACCGGAAGCACGAAAAGATATTATTGAGTTCTTTGAACAGGAAGGTGTGGTACCAACATCGATGATTGATGTTTCGGATGGCTTAAGTTCTGAGTTGCTGCATATTTGCAAACAGAGCAATGTGGGTTGCCAGCTCAATGAAGACGGCGTGCCGATTGCCAATGAAACCTATGACAAAGCACTGGAATTTGGAATTGATCCGATTAATTGCGCGCTCAGCGGTGGCGAAGATTATGAGTTATTGTTTACGATTTTACCAAGCGACAAAAACAAGGTAAATGCGCATCCTGATATTAGTATTATTGGCGAAATACTGGATGAAAACTTAGGTGTGAAATTGTTTACTAAAGGCGGCAACTACCACGATATTATTTCGTTGGGCTGGAATAGTTTGAA
>DAOORG010000319.1:0-3084 GCA_035389165.1 Chitinophagales bacterium | reverse complement strand
GATAAAGTTCTGTCCATTTATCTCTTGAACTGTAGATTAATTTATACTCACCTTTAATAACGGTATGAATGTGATCTGCTCTCCAGAATAATAACTCATGCGGTGTTTCCTTTTTTGTAGTATTCAAAAAAGGAATCAGGCTAACACCGTCATAGACTCTGTCATTTGGCAATTCGATGGAACAAATATCTGCCACTGTAGCGAAAATATCCAATGATGAAACCGGCTTTTCGTAGGTACTATTTTCAGGTAAATGACTTTTCCATTTTACTATAAATGGCACACGAATACCGCCTTCAAATTGCGTCAGCTTGCCACCTTTTAAAGGGTCACTGCTCGATACTTTTGTATATGTGGCCGGTCCGTTATCACTTAAAAAAATAATCAATGTATTTTCATCAATATTAAGGTCTTTTAATTTTTGCTGAATCGTACCGATGGCATTATCCATAGAGCGTATAATGGCATTATACACTGCTTTTCCTTTGTTATTTGTTTTGGTAAATTCCTTACTGTATAAATCCAGTTGTGCCTGAAAAGGCTCGTGTGGTGCGGTGAAAGGCACGTACAGAAAAAATGGCTGATCTTTATTATTTTCTATAAACTCTACAGACCTGTCGCGAATAGCATCTGTAAAATATTGCTTTTCATGTTTTATTTTCTTGTTGTTTTCATAAATCATAGACAACTCTTTGCGTGCCATCTGCCATTGGTATTTTGCTTCAAATGTTTCCCGTTTAAAGTTGATGATATCTTCCTGCACTTCTTTTTCTGCGTACAACGTAAACGGTCCGTAACAGCCATACTGATAATCAAATCCGCGTTTATTCGGTATGTTTAAATCAGGATTATCACCTAAATGCCATTTGCCGACTATTCCGGTTTTGTAATTGTATTTCTTCAGCAATTCTGCAAGTGTAATTTCTGTTGGCGGAAGACCTTGCTTTGCAATTTCCCATTCTCTTGGATAATGTGGCTTAGTAGCCACCACCCAGGAACTATCTTTCTGAGAGAAAAACTTTCCGGTTAAATATTCAATCAAATTGGTCGGATAAAATTCCATTTGTTGTGTTTCAAAACCACATCGCTGCTGATACCGACCAGTTAAAATACCGCAACGCGAAGGTGCGCATATCGGCGAAGACACATACCCTTGTGTACACTTTACACCTTCATTTGCCAGTGCGTCTATATTGGGTGTTTCCACGGATGAATTTCCATAGCAACTCACGTCATTTAAACCTAAATCATCGGCAACAATCAAAATGATATTAGGCTGTTTTTCCGTCACGAAAACGGTATCTTTCAAAAATGCTTTCTTGCCAGCCAGCATTTTTTTATCCCAGTGTATTCTCCATTTGATGGCACCGGTAGACAACGGATAGCAGGACACAAAAAAGATACCTACTAGTAAAGATACAATAACAGGTGTGCTAAACTTTTTTGTGGTTTTTGTCGTCATTATGTAATAACTTTATTGTTTATGTTTGAACACAGAAACCCGGATAACTGTAATAAGTTGCAGGTAATTTATGTTTTGCAAAAAAGGCAATTGAAATATACATATGAAAATTGAAATAAAAAAAGAAATTGCGAATGCTGTGACACATGGTATAGGTTTTATAACATTTGCCACGCTCATCCCTTTGCTATTTGTTAAAGCTTCCCATTATGAGGTAAACTATAAGCTGGTTGGTTTGATTTTTTTCGCCATAGGTTTAGTCGCGGTTTATTTAAGTTCTACCATTTATCATGCGGTCATGCACGAAAAAGCTAAGTACATCCTGCGCGTGGCCGATCATATCAGTATTTATTATCTTATTGCCGGTACTTACACGGCCTTATTAATGCAAACGATACCATTTGAAAGAATACAATGGTTTTTAGTAATCTTGTGGAGTGTGGTGGCTATCGGCACGATAAAGAAAATTTTCCTGACCGGCAAATACGATACCTTGTCCACTATTTTGTATGTGGTAATGGGTTGTATGGGCTTATTTGAAATCAACACCATCATGCAGTTTACACCGGATAAAGTGTTGCTGTTTATGCTGCTGGGTGGATTAGCTTATCTGTTTGGTGTTATCTTCTACGCCTGGAAGCGATACACCTATCATCATGCGGTATGGCATATGTTTGTACTTACCGGAAGCGTCATGCATTTCTTCGGCATCTGGTACGCGATTGAACACTAAACCCTAAATCCCTATAGAGACTTATTTTAAAACACATAGTTCCGTATATTCTGAATACAGCTTTTATTTACAGAATCTTTACAGCTTTCTTAAAGAACAAGAATAGCTTTCTTTTTCTATTCTGAAGCAAACAAATCAATGGTATCTCTTTAATTTCTCATGCTTCATATGTGCTTATTTATTTTAGTTTAACGTTATTCTTATAACTTCCGCATAATTTGTACTTTTGTCGTATGCGCAAGAATGCGAATAAGGGTATTTTACTGTATGCAATAAGCGATTATGTAGCGGCGCTATTGTCGTGGTTTTGCTTTTTCATTTTTCGTAAAACCTATATCGAGCATATATCCATTTCTATTTCGGAAATTCTGAATGATACTAATTTCGTGTATGGACTGATGTTGATTCCGGTTTTCTGGTTAGGTTATTATTTCTTTTCCAACACTTATTTCAGCGTTTTAAAAAAATCGAGATTAGGAGAATTATTTAGAACCGGTATTCAAGCTTTCATCGGCGGCATTATCCTTTTTTTCAGTTTAATGCTCAACGACATCATCAAAGGCTATCAGGATTATTATTTCTTGTTTTTCGGATTTTTAATATTGCATTTTTTCATCACGGCTTTTTTCAGAATCAGCGTGTTGAGTTTCATCAAAACACAAATCGAAAACGGCAACATATCGATTCCGACTTTACTGGTTGGTACGCAATCGAACTGTGAGAAAATAGAACAGGAAATCAAAACCTCAAAAATAAGACTGCCTTACACGGTAGTTGACAGAGTGATATTGGATGAAAGTGATGCTGAAAATAGTTTTAAAAAAATTCAACATTTTAATTTCGAAGATGTGATACTGGCACTTGGAAATGTGTCGACACAAACCATCGA
>DAOORG010000318.1:0-3131 GCA_035389165.1 Chitinophagales bacterium | reverse complement strand
GAAAGTCAGCAATGGCCGGCAGATTTTTTTCAGCTTCATTTTTATAAAAAAGTAAAGCTTCTCTGCAGGCATTTTTCAAAGTTGCATCACTATTAAAAGAAATTGATGCATCTGTTTTAAGTAATCCATCGGCTGCATTTTTTTTCAGTGCATCACTGTTTTGTTTTAATGAGCTGACATTATTTTTATTTAATGCATCCATTACATATGCTTCCTGTTTGTAAGTTTTAAAAAAAATAAGATAAAATTCGTTGTAGTAATCATAGACTTTGCCGGCAGCTTCCAGCTTTTGTGCAGTTTTGTCTTTTGCATCCGACAAGATAATATTATTAGCAGCTGCAAATTGTTTATACTGTTTGTTCAGCATTCTCAAAGAAGTATCTTGTTTGTCGAGTGCCAGTTTTTTTGCCAGAATATAAGCTTCCATCGCATCGTAAGATTGCTCTGCTACTTCTTCCATATCAACCAGTTTAGAATAATCTTCCGTGATAACGGCATAACTTATTTTCAGATATGAATAAGCAGAATCGCGCAGTGATTTATCGCCTTTGTAACTTGGCATCTTAAAAATAAATGCTTTGGATGATTTGATAGATTCTACAATTTCCATTCTTCTTTTTTCCACTTTTTTTGCATTTTTATTATGCGATACGGCATTCGTGTAATCCCATAAGTTTTGCTGTACAATATCTAATGCTTTTGAAATATCATCCATATAGGCTACAGGCGTTGCATAGGTTTGCTGAGCAAAAGATTGTTTTGTAAAAAAACAACACGAAATCATAAAAAAGATAAAAAATTGTTTTGCTGCTTTCATTTTTTTAGTTTTTAGCGTTTATTAAGTCACTTAAAATTTTATAGGATTCTTCAATATAAAAATCATGTTGCAGCTTTTTTATAGCTTCATCATTCATTTGTTTAGAAAAATTATTAACTGTAAAAATCTTCTTATTGTATGCATTATTTATAGCCTTAAATCCTTTAACGCCAGTTGAAAAAAGCGAATCTATTCTTTTGCTGATGTCATCGAATCTCTTTTTTGTTTCTTTAAATGTATTTAACTGAAGCGAAATGCTTTTTAGCTGCTTTTCCATCAATGCAATGGAATCATTTAATGTAACAACCTGAATAAATTCTTTACTTGCTGATAAACGTGCTTTGCTTTTAGTTTTCAGAGATTCAACGGGTAGCTCAGTCAAAGGTGTGTAAAATAGTTTTTTTCCGACTGTATCTGCAGGAAAAGCATATTTTTCAGTAGACTCAGATTCTTCTGAGATATACGATAAATCAGGCAGTAGAATATCCGGTTGTATACCTTTCTTTTGATGAGTTGAAGACGTTACTCTGTAAAATTTCTGTATGGTTACATTGGAATAACCAAGCTCACTGCTTGCATTGGCATCAGGATAATTTAAATCATAATTTAAATTAAGAGGAATAGTTCCCTGAACAGTTGCTTTTCCATAGGTGGAATTACCAACAATAACAGCACGGTGATAGTCTTGTAAGACACCGGATAGTAATTCTGATGCGGATGCACTTTGACCATTTACCATTACTAATAATGGACCATCGTATGCTGTTCCGCGATTCATATCTTTTATTAAAGTGGGTTTCTCAGACTTATTTTTTATTACAGCTAATGGACCTTCATCAATAAAAATGCCTGCCATGTTGATGGCTTCAGAAAGAGAGCCGCCGCCGTTAAACCGTAAATCCAATATTAATCCTTCAATTTTTTCCGCTTCTAATTTAGTGATTTCTTTTGCTACATCATTGCCGCAACCTAACGGATTTATTGCTGTCCATTGATCGTAAAAACTTGGAAGTGAAATGTATCCTATCTTTTTCGGTCCATCCAGAATATAACTTTTTACAATGTTTTCTTCCTGTTCGGTTTTTTCTTTATGCAGCAAAATATCTTTTATCAAACCATTGGCTTTTTTAACAGTTAATTCCACACTTTTAGAATTAGCATTTGTTGCAAAAATTTGCGCAATTTCCAGGTTATCCGCAAAAATAAAATCGATAACCGGTTGTTTGTCAAAAGATGCTTTTAATAATACATCGCCTTCATTTATCTGATTGGATTTCCAGGCATTTCCACCGGGAACAACATGAGAAATTTCTATTTCGCCGTTTTTATTTTCATCTGTGTAGAATCCAAAAGACATTCCGTCTTTAGAGAGCATATCCAGAAAATTATCTTTTTCAGAAGGAGAGAAATAGGTGCTGTGCGGATCAAATCTGTTGGCAATACAATTCAGGAAAATACTTTCTAAATAATTTTCAAAACCTTGTGGTGCTTCTGTAATACGGTGAATTCTGCGTTTGGAAATAATTTTTATTTTCGTACGAATCTGCGGCTCGTTTTTCAGCAATGATTTGGTATCCAGATTATATGGATTGCTGATATCTGAAGTTGGTTCGAGCAAAGCATCCAGCACATAATATTTTAATACGCTGTTCCATTTAGTTCGTAATTCTATATCGTTGTTAGTGAGCCTTAGTAATCCATTGTCAATACTCGAAAAATCAAACGATTCGTTGGCGGTAAAATCGAATGGTTTTGTGGTTAACTGGCTTATCAATGTATCGGCAAAAATCAGTTTCTGTTTGTATAGCTTTAAAAAGTCATTCATAAATACACAAGAATTGGCTTGTAGTTGTTTGCCTAATTGATTGCGGTGTACTGATAATAATGTTAGATCTGCTTTGGTTAAATAGAGTCCACGATAATCTACTCGTTTCATGAAATCGTCAAAGATTTCAGATGATACTTTTTCGTCAATTACGATTGGTTGAAAATGAAATTTTTCAAAAACTTTAAGTAGTGTAGTTGCTTTTTTGCAGGTAGTTAATGCAGATTCTGCTTTTGCACTAAAGTGAAAAAGCAGAAAACAGATCCAAAAGAATGAGCTCTTATTCATTTTATATAATGCGACCAAAATAATGGAATTTAATATAATATACAAAGCTCTTATTCCATTATTTTGAAATAATCTTTCATTTGAATGAAATTAGCATCTACTTTCGTTTAATTTTCAGGATTTTTGTATGTTTAGGTCATGAGCAATTATCAGAAACAATTGGAACAACAGGTGAAAAAACATTCGAACGTTTTTATTGCA
>DAOORG010000317.1:0-3139 GCA_035389165.1 Chitinophagales bacterium | reverse complement strand
TTTTTACAGGCAAACAAAAAAAGCGGAATGAGAAAAATATATTTCTGCATGAATTTTATTTTGGGACAACACCGTTGCCTACCACATTAGCCTTTCCTTTTTTACCGCCTTTTTTATTCGGATTGTTCGGACTTTTCAATTGTTGTTTGCGAGCTGCTTCAATTTTTTTCCAATCATTGTATTGGTCGGCAGGGCAGCCAACGCCTTCACGGCAAGACATGATGATTACTGAACTAAAGAATAGCAACAGCAACCAAAGCGCATTTTTATTTTTCATAAAAATAAAGGTAGTAAACTATATTATAATTTACAACTATTCGCTGAGAATGGCGGTTGCTTCAATTTCTACCAGCAAATCATCAGAAATAAGCTTAGAAATCTGGTACATACCTGTGGTCGGTTTAATTTCTGAGAAGAATTCTCCATGTGCTTTTCCAATGGCTTCCCATTGAGCTATGTCCGTACAGAAAATTCTCGTTCGCACCACATCTTTCGTTGATGCGCCGAATTCCTGCAATACTTTTTCAAATTTTTGTAAAATACATTTCGTTTGTTCGTACACATCACCTTTTCCTACCACTTCACCGTTTACGCTGGCAGTGGTGCCTGAAATTTCAATTATATTGCCAATTTTCACGGCTCTTGCGTAGCCAACGATGGGTTCCCATGGCGAGCCTTCTGTATATGTTTGTCTTTGCATAATTTAAAAATAGAATTTAGTTGGCAGAGATTCAAGATAAAATGCAGATTTTAAGTTATCATAATTTTCAGTGCTTCCTGAATCAATTGCATTTCATAGCCTTTTTGCAAAGCATACTGAATAAGTTTTTGTTTCTTTTTAAAGTTATCTTGTTCTTTAATCGTCTTATTTTTTTTTTCGAGAATATCCTGTAATCTCAGGAAATAAGCACCTTCATCAATGGCGTTGATGCTTTGTTGGATTTTTTTGGAGTCGATTCTTTTCGATTGCAGTTCCTGCATAATCTTGCGCTTGCCCCAACTCTTAATGTTGAATTTTCCGCGAGCAAAGGCACTTACAAATCGTTCTTCATTCAGGAAATTATTTTCTTTCAGATAATTCAGGTAAAAATCCGTATCCGAATCTTCTACTGCCAGCTGATATAATTTTTGACGCACTTCCGATTCGCAGCGTTCGCGATAGGCACAAAACGATTCTAGTTTCTGTATAATTTGCGGTTCGGAAAGCTGGTTAGATTTCATTTTTAGCACTTAATCAATACACGCTTAAACAGCTTATATATCCCAAACAGGATTACGTTTATTATTAATCATATAGCGAAGATTCAATACAAATGTCAGAATCAAATAAATGATTACCGGTGAACCTAACGCAATAAAAGAAGTATAAATAAAAAAAAGGCGAACCCGCTTTGATGGCATAGATAATTTTCTTCCAAGATATGAACAGACGCCATACACACGCATCTCTATGAAGTCTCTCAGAGATTTTGAATGAAATATTTGCAGTGGCTTCTCTAACATTTTTTAAAGTTAGCAATTATTTGCTAAAAGTTCGTTGTTACTATTGCGCAAAATTTTGTATCCTATTGCACATTCCAGACATCTTTTTCTCGTACAATAACTGTCGTTTAATTCTATTACTGCCTGTGTGTCAAATGCAGCATTCTGTTGCCAAATCTGATTTGTGTATTTTTTTGTTTTATTATTTACTTCAGCGGTTGTTTTATATAAAACATCAAATGCTTTGTCTTTATATTTTTCTTCACCACAGCATTTTCCATAAGCATATAATATAGGTGCTACTACATTTATTTTAACAATTGATTTAAAGTCATCGCCTATGGATTTTGATTTTAATATACTGAGTTTATCAAATACATAATGTTGGCTCCAGTAATCGGAAACCTCTATATCGTCTAGGAAAAAATCTTCATCTTTCATCTTCAATATTTTGGTTAACAATGGCATTTGTTGCACCACTTTTGCAAACCAAGCCAGTCTGATTGTTGGAAATGAAACCGGTCGCATACGCAAAAACTGCCACTGGTGTTCCTGCAATTGTGATAGCCTATATTTTTGTTTTAAAAACTGATATTCTGCTTTCAGCTCTCTTGGATATATTTCAACAAAATCTTTATTTAAAAATCCTGCAACACCAAACAACAATGCTTCGACTTGAAAATTATCATTGGCGTGTTTCAATACTATTTTATAATCCAGCAAGCGCGTTATGTTTTCAAAAGGTTCTTTATTTATATGGCTGCCGAAATATTTAGCTAACAGTTGATAACATGTTTGTTCCCAATCGTTGTTATGCTCTTTTAAGCTTTCTAAAATCTCATCAGATTTTCGTTCCAGTCGTTCTATCACCAGCCTTTCTTTCCAATTTTCCAATGTAAAATTATCTACCACGTCGAGCATTTGCTCACATATTAATTCTTGCCTGGAAAGCATCATAGATTCATATTTTTCGAGCAATATAACCGGAATGCGTCCATTGAGCTGAACAGTTGGAAGCTGTAACGTTTCGTCATCATTAAAATAAACGACATGCAAAATTACATTGTTATATTTTTTGTCGTATTGATGTTTATGCCGTTTCCAATCGGAAGCATAAATATGTAGTTCTATATTTCCAACTAAAATAACCTCATCAATTTTTACTTTGGCATTCCAGAAATCCGGGCCACCATCTTTATTGTATTTTCCAAAATCAAGAATCTGTACTTCGTTTCCTTTTACCGTTTTTAATTCTTTAGTATTGAATAATTTATTTTGCCAGATAAAATGTAATAAACGTTCCTGCATAAAAGTATCTTTCACCTATTGAGATACATTTTGTTGTCAAATTCCATAAAAAAAACAAGATATTTTTAAAATAAAAAAGCCTTCTGACGTATCAGAAGGCTTCCATTAACTAAGTTCACTCTCTATTTTTTTTAGAACGGACAAACTTTGCAGGGGTCTACCTGCATGTCAAATCGTTCCAGCGATTTCAAATTGATGCTGCCGCCGATTACCCGGAACTCTGTGCGACGGTTACGCTGATGTTCGTATTCTGAACATGCTACACCATCTGTACATGCATTTCTTGGTTGCGTTTCGCCGTATCCTTTCGGTTTCAAACGACTCTTCTCTACGCCTCGCGCTATCAGCC
>DAOORG010000316.1:0-3156 GCA_035389165.1 Chitinophagales bacterium | reverse complement strand
CTTTGTTTGCTCTGTACATAATTAAAGCTACATTGCTCTTCTGTTCAATATATGGCAATGTTGAATTGGAAGTGAGTTTTTGTCCACCAATAAAATCTGTCGGTCCACCGGATTTAGTGTAAACCGGTAAAATACCTGCAGTGGCTTGCCACGGTACTTGCTGGAATCCGGCTTTTCCTTTAAAATAATTTTGATTAGAATTAAGCGTGACTGTTTTATTTTTAAAAATAGCAATTTTTGCCTGCGTATTTAATGAACTTGTCGATATGGAAGATGCTACCGTTGCAGCTGCAGGAATCAACTGAATGGGAACATCTTTAAAGGTTTTAAATTCATCGAATTCTTTATGATTCCAAAGATTGTAATCTTTCAGTAATGAGAATGTTTGAGTGGCTACATCAGGATGAAAATAAGCACCGGAACTCCACTGGAAAATAGTTTTATTCACAGGGCTTAAAACACTATTAATTGTAAAGCCTTGAGTGAGTGAATGACCAAATGAATAAATTGTATCTTCTTTTGATTTCCAGGATTCTACAATTTCCTGAACATTCAATGTACTGGTAGCTAAAAATGCTGCAGCACGCGCATTTCTGGGTGTATCACCAAAACCTGTCAGCATATAAATTAAATTGTGTAAATTACTTCTATATGGACTTTGAAAAACGTTTATATCACCTGGTGCATATTCTGTTCTGCCTGAAGACTGATAATAAACGCCTTTGTTGTTGCTCACCATTAAAACTTCTTTCAGTAATCTGTTTGCAACAAGCACTGCTTTTTGTTTTATAACAGGATCTTCAGCAAAATCTACCAGATTAAGAACTGCAGATAAAGTAAAAGGATAATATACCGAAGAAAAATACTCATAGAAACCGTAATTTATTTTCAAATCCAGCCAATGCTCTACTAGTTTCTTGGCATCCGGAATTAGAACATTTCCATACTTCTGTTCTAATAAATAAGCAGATGAAGTCCACATGATTATATGATTTTCGGACCAATACACTCTTTTCAATTCATTTGGTGTTAGCCAGTTTGGGCCGTTTAAAATACCAGGCAGCAATTGTGATTCGTATTCACCATTCGTAAAATAAAAAACCCTTACTATTTCTATGAGATCAAAATCGAATTCACCACTATTAGCCATTCTGTCCAGATAATAGTCAATTGTTGATTGAGGCACCGGCAATCCTAACTTCGCCTGAATCATAGATGAATTGTTAGTTACATTCCTGAGACAGGAATCAAACAAAGCTTGCTTTCTGGCATCGTATACCGATTGAGAAAATGGTATATCCTGAGAATAAACTAATTCTGTGGCAATAAAAAAAGTGATTATTAGTAGTAAAAGTGTACGCATACATGAAAATACAAATAAATTTTTTAAAAAAAATAATTGAACCATTTAAACTTATACTGAGAAATCTCATTTCTAAAGCTCGAATCTAATTTCAATAAAAACCTTCTGCCAATTTGTCACTTTATCTTATTTTTCGTAACTTCGTCCACCTTTTACTTATAACTATTAACTTTTCTCGTATAACTCAAACATGAGCGAACTTTTAGAATATATTGAACAGAAAAAACACGATGAAACTCGTCAAGGCGAAGCATTGGATTTGTCATTAAATGAATCTCAATTCAAAAACAATAAGCATTTTTATATTGAAAGTTACGGTTGTGCCATGAATTTCAGCGACAGCGAAATTGTTGCTTCAATTTTGTCGAAACAAGGTTATGGTATCACTACTAATATTTTCGATGCTGATTTAGTCTTGTTAAATACGTGTTCCATTCGCGAAAAAGCAGAGCAAACCGTTCGTCAGCGTTTAACGGTTATCAATCAAATTAAAAAAGGAAAACCAGATATGCTGGTGGGTGTTTTAGGCTGTATGGCTGAACGTTTGAAATCAAAATTTTTAGAAGAAGAGAAACTCGTTGATATAGTTGTTGGACCTGATGCCTATCGCGCTTTGCCTGAATTATTACAGGAAGCAGAAACCGGACAAAAAGGTGTCAACGTGTTATTATCGCGCGAAGAAACTTATGCAGATATTTCGCCGGTGCGTTTAGATAAAAATGGTGTTACCGCTTTTGTTTCTATCATGCGTGGCTGCGATAATATGTGTTCGTTTTGCGTGGTACCTTTTACACGCGGTCGCGAGCGCAGCAGAAATCCGGAAACCATTATTCAGGAAGCACATGATTTATTTAATCGTGGTTATCGTGAAGTTACCTTGCTGGGACAAAACGTAGATTCCTATAAATGGAAAGGCGAAGAAAATCAAACCAATAAAGAAGCGGACGTTATAATGAATTTTGCACAGTTGTTAGAAGCCGTTGCACAAGTGAATCCATTATTGCGTGTTCGTTTTTCTACGTCGCATCCGAAAGATATTGGTGATGACGTACTGCACACCATCGCAAAATATCACAACATCTGTAATTATATTCATTTGCCTGTACAGTCAGGAAATTCAGCGTGTTTGGAGCGCATGAACAGAACCTACGACAGAGATTGGTATTTAAACAGAATTGATGCAATCAGAACAATTATTCCGGATTGCGGAATTTCATCAGATGTAATTGCAGGATTTTGCGGAGAAACAGAAGAAGAACATCAGGATACCATATCAATGATGCAATACGCAAAATACGACATGAGTTACATGTATTATTATTCTGAGCGACCAGGTACTTTAGCTGCTAAAAAATATGTGGATGATGTACCGTTGGAAACAAAAAAACGAAGATTGGCAGAAATTGTAGAAGTTCAATATCAGCTTTCTTTACAAAATAATTTAGCAGATATCGGAAAAACATTTGAGGTGTTGGTAGAAAAAACATCTAAAAAAAGTGATGATGAATGGTGTGGCAGAAATCAGCAAAACAAAGTAATTATTTTCCCGAAAGGAAATTATAAAGCAGGCGATTATGTAAATGTGTACATCGAAAGCGCGAATAAAGCAACATTGAAAGGAAGAGTAGTATAATTTGAAAATGAAATAATTTGAAAATTTAAAATGCCATAACATTTTAATCTTCAGATTGTCTTACAAAAACATCTTCAAATTAGCTAATTTTCAAATCTTCAAATTAAAAAATGGAATTACAATCAGTCAAACAACGATTCGGAATCATCGGAAACGCACC
>DAOORG010000315.1:0-3168 GCA_035389165.1 Chitinophagales bacterium | reverse complement strand
ACATCTAACGATGTACATAAAGTTCGTGCTAACACTTCTGCAGCTTGTCGTTCAGGACCATCGCCTATCATTAATAATTTTGAAGGAATTTCCTTAGATACTTTGGCGAAAATAGCAATGACGTCTTCTACTCTTTTTACTTTTCTAAAGTTAGAAGTATGCACTAAAATTTTTTCACCATTTGGTGCAATGGCTTTTTTAAAATGATCTTTATTCGTTTTTTTAAATCTTGAGAAATCAATAAAATTAGGAATAACTTCAATCTCATTTTTTATATCGAAATGAGCAAAAGTATCTTGCCGTAAGCTCTCAGAAACGGCTGTTACACCACAAGATTGATTAATAGAATAAGTTACTACAGGCTCATACGTTGGATCTTTGCCTACTAAAGTAATATCTGTTCCGTGCAGTGTAGTAATTACAGGTACATCAATATTTTTTTGCAAAAGAATTTGTCGCGCCATGTATGCAGCACTTGCATGTGGAATCGCATAGTGTACATGAAAAACATCTAACTTTGCATTAATAGCGACATCTACCAATTTACTTGCCAATGCAGTTTCATAAGGTGCATAATCAAACAAAGGATAATCGTTTAAACGCACTTCATGAAAGAAAATATTTTCATTAAAAGTATCTAACAAACGAGCTGGTTCTTTATATGTAATGAAGTGTACTTTATGACCTTTTTGAGCAAGACCTTTACCAAGTTCAGTAGCCACCACGCCACTACCACCAAAGGTTGGGTAACAAACAATTCCAATATTCATAGCTCAATTATTCAGATGTACAAAGATAACAGAAATGTACTGAATAGGTTTTGTAAAATTGTGATGCTATTTCAACTGCTCATTAATTTTCAGACCGCACTCCAAAAACGAAATGTAGTTTTCTTTGCTTTTAGAGAAATCATAGGCTACCGGCTGATTGAGTAATTGTTCCTTTGTGTTAATCAGGATATATTGTGGTTGTGAATTGGTCTTAAAATATTTCGCCTGAAAATCGCTCCATTTTTGTCCTACCGTTTTTACTTCTCTTTGTTGTCCGGTGGCATTAGAAGTATACCATTCATTTTCAGGCAAGGCTTTTCTGTCATCTACATACAAGGAAATAACCACATAATCTTTTAAGCGCTCCGTTACTTTTTCATCTGACCACACATTGTCTTCTATCTTTCTGCAGTTGACACAGCCAAACCCTGTAAAATCTATCAAGACAGGCATATTGTGTTCTTTTGCGTAGGTTAAACCTTCTTTATAATCTTTAAAATGCTTGAATGTTTCTTCATTCTTTGCCTTAAAATTATATGAGGTCGGCGGTATAAGTCCGCTGAATAATTTCACCGGTTTATAGTTAATTAATGCATACACTAAATAAATAGTAAACAGTAAGGTTGCAACGCCGATTACTTTTACCAAATTGCTCGGTTTGTTTTTGAATAAAACTCCTAAACAATACAATGCCATTGCACTGAAAATTAATATCCAGATGATCATGAAAGGTTCGAACCGCAGTACACCCCAGTTCATCGTCATATCTACTGTAGATAAAAACTTAAAGGCCAATGCTAGTTCTACAAATCCTAAAATCATTTTCACGGTATTCATCCAGCCTCCTGATTTTGGCAGTGATTTCAGCCATTGCGGAAATAAAGCAAACAATGTAAACGGCAATGCCAATGCCAAACCGAAGCCAAACATGCCTAATGCCGGTTTGATAGGAATATGATTAAAAAGTGTTGGTCCGCCACCAGTAGCCGCTTCCACCAGTAAAGTTCCAATAATTGGACCTGTACAGGAAAAAGAAACCAGGGCGAGTGTAAACGCCATAAAAAACAATCCTATATACCCGCCTCTGCTGGAAAGACTGTCTGTCTTATTTGCCCATGAAGCCGGTAAAGTGATTTCGTAAAACCCGAAGAACGAAATTGCGAATGCCACAAACACCACAAAAAACAACAGATTGAACCAGATATTGGTACTCATCGCATTGAGTGCATCGGAACCGAAAACACCGGTAATTAATAAACCCAAAAGCACGTATATAAGTATGATGGAAGCACCGTATAACAATGCTTTTCGGATGCCTTCATTTCTGTCCTTTCCGCCTTTTGTAAAGAAACTAACTGTGAGCGGAACCATAGGAAATACACAAGGCGTGAGCAAGGCAACCAGGCCACCTAAAAACCCTAAGAGGAAAACCAGCCAGTAGCTTTTGTCTTTGGTTTCCGCATTAACGCTGCAGGCATTTTTTGCCGTTGACCAGTCAAAATTGATGATTGAGTTATTGGATGTTTGAATTACTGAATGTGCTGTGTCAATATTTGTGCTGTTTGATTTTTTGGTGGAATCCTGATTCTTGGCTCCTGTATCCTGAATCTTTGTTCCATCAAACGCAATAGCAAATTTCTCTGGACCAAACGGCATACAACCTACCTCATCTTTACACACCTGTCCGTCAAATTCTCCTTTCAGGATAGCTTTCGGGCTTTTTAGTTTTACTTTTTGTATAAACGTGGCATCTCCGTCAAACGAGGTAACATCTACGCCGAATAAATCATCGAATTTAGTGTGCTTTTTTCCTGGTTCTTCCACTTTGCCAACTAATTCAATGTCTTTGTTTTTTTCAAAACGAAATTGAGTGGGCAATGGTCCACCTTCTTTGGTAAACTGAGAATAGGTATGCCAGTCATCTTCCAGCGAGCAGATAAATTTTACCTTAAACTCTGTTTCAGAAACTTTTTCTACTTCGCTCTTCCAGGTAAGATGGCTTTCAAACTGGGCATTTGATTTTAACGGGATAAAAAACAAGGAACAAAGAACAAAAAATGAGATTGTTCTTTTCAAACTAACTATTGACCATTGACTATTAAGCATAGATTTTTACGCATTTACCAAATTCAACAGCGACTCGAATAATTTTCTGCCATCTGTATTTCCTAGCACTTCTTCTGATGAACGTTCCGGATGCGGCATCATACCAAAAACATTTCTGCCTGCATTGCAGATGCCTGCAATATTTTCTATAGAACCGTTCGGATTGGATGCATCATTTATATTGCCTTCCGCATCACTGTATTTAAACAAAATCTGGTCGTTTTGTTTCAACGACTGCATTGTTTTTTCGTCTGCATAATACCTGCCTTCGCCGTGTGCAATAGGAATATTC
>DAOORG010000314.1:0-3178 GCA_035389165.1 Chitinophagales bacterium | reverse complement strand
TGAGACAAGAACCATGGTTGGAGTAACTAAATGCTTCCATTATTTAAATGTTATAGTTTAACATGCAGGTGTTTATTTTCTTATGTATAGTGAAAAAATTTAATTTGTATTTTGTATTTTAGATAGAACTATGAAAAACTATTGGTTTTATGTACTCGGCATTTTTGTTGTGGTAGCAGCATGTCGCAAAGAAAATAATTCAACTTCTAATAACGATGAGTTCCTGATTCGTGGCAATAAATACGTGCTCAATTGGTCGGATGAATTTGAATATAACGGGTTGCCTGATTCCACAAAATGGAGCTACGAAACCGGCTATGTCAGAAATAACGAAACACAATACTATACTGATAAGCGAATTGAAAACTGTCATGTTTATGATGGTGTGTTACACATTATTGCACGAAATGATACATTTGAGGAACATCCGGTAAGCTCTGCCAGTATTGAAACTTTGGGCAAGAAAGATTTTTTGTATGGATTGATAGAAGTGCGTGCAAAAATGCCACATCTTGGTGGTGGCACCTGGCCGGCTATCTGGATGGTCGGCGTTAATCGAGCGCAGGTAGGCTGGCCAAAATGCGGTGAAATAGACATTGTGGAATGGATTGGAAATGCGCCATTTGTTGCTTTAGGAAGTTTATATGTACAGGGTGCTGCAAGTAGTAAATATGCTGAAAGGCATTGGCCTTTTATTTCTATAAATACAGATTTTTTTACAGAGGAATTTCATAATTATGCTATCGAATGGGATAGCACGCAAATAAAATATTTTGTAGATGATGCAAATTACGTGACGTTCACCAAACAGGATTTAGGTGCGGATTGGGAACCTCTCCTGAAACAACAATACCTAAAACTAAATCTGGCAATGGGCGGCATTATTCCACCCATTGGCGGCGGCGGCGATATCGATTACACCAAATTTCCGTATACATTTGAAGTGGAATACGCGAGATATTACAAGAGAGTTGAGTAGTTATACAATCATACCTGCAGCCACCGTTTCATTGGTCGCTTCATCTACTAAAATAATGCTGCCGGTAATTCTGTTTTTTCGGTAACTGTCAAAAAACAACGGAACCGTAGTGCGTATCGTTACTCTTCCAATATCATTCAAGCCTAATTCCAAATCATCTTCCAATCTTTGAAGTGTATTGATATTAAGTTTGTATTTGGTTTCTTTCACGATACACTTGCATTCTCTGGCGGTATGGCGTAAAATATATTTACCACGTGGCACCATCTTTTTCTCATTCATCCAGCAAAGCATCACATCAAATTCCTGTTCGGATTGCGGCATGTTATTTTCTCGCACAATCATATCGCCACGTGAAATATCAATTTCATCTTCCAGCGTAATCGTTACGCTTTGCGGTGCAAATGCTTCCTGCAAATCGCCATCCATTGTTACGATAGATTTTATTTTAGAGGTGAAACCGCTTGGTAAAGCTTTCACTTTATCGCCTACACGAAACACACCACCTGCAAGTCTGCCTGCATAGCCACGGAAATCATGGTAGTCGTTTTTCATCGGACGAATCACATACTGCACCGGAAAACGTGCATCGATATGATTTAAATCTGAACCAATATGAATGGTTTCCAACAGATACATCAAAGTGGGTCCCTGATACCAGTCCATATTTTCAGAACGGTTTACCACATTGTCGCCTGCCAGTGCAGAAATCGGTAGAAAATGAACGTCTTTGATATCCAATTTAGAGGCAAAAGCCTTGTAGTCATTCACAATTCTGTTGAAGGTTTTTTCGTCCCAATCTACTAAGTCCATTTTGTTGATACAAACAATGATATGCGGAATTTGCAACAACGACGCGATGTAAGAATGGCGATACGTTTGCTCAATAATTCCTTTGCGCGCATCTACTAAAATGATAGCCAAATTGGCTGTTGACGCACCAGTCACCATATTTCGTGTGTACTGAATATGACCTGGTGTATCAGCAATAATGAATTTTCTTTTAGGTGTAGAAAAATATCTGTAGGCAACATCAATCGTGATGCCTTGCTCACGTTCTGCACGCAAACCATCAGTTAGCAAAGCTAAGTTTACATATTCTTCACCACGTTTTGCGGAAGCTGCTTCAATGGCGTCCATCTGATCCTGGAAAATGGATTTACTGTCGTATAATAATCGTCCGATTAATGTTGATTTTCCATCATCCACACTTCCTGCTGTTGAGAAGCGAAGCAATTCCATATCTAAGTATGCCTTCGAATCAAAGTTGTCTATTTCTTCTATCATCATCTTGTTTTTTTAAACCACATAGAAACATAGATTTTAATTTCTTTGTAGCTGTTTGAAATATTCGTTTATAAATGTTTTCTGTCCATCTTTAAAAATATTATAGCAATTAAAGTTTATCAGAATTCCTTTCGGTGCTTTCAATAGATTCATATAGTTTAGAAGCTGCGCTTCAAAAATTGAATTTAGCTCAGCAACTGTTTTTAGTTCAATTACTAAACAATTTTCTATAAATAAATCGCACTTGAAATCTACATTTAAAAGTTTAGTTTTATACGTAACAGGAATTTTAAATTCTGATGTAAAATTTATTTTTCTATGTGCTAACTCTTCTTTCATACATTCGTGATAAACACTTTCCAACAAGCCTCTACCCATAATTTTATGTACTTCAATAGCTGCTCCAACTACTTCATAAGTCAGCTCATCTAAATATTTTTGAGTTATTTTTATTTGCAATTATCTATGTTTCTATGTGGTTAAAAATTAAAAATATCCGGCCTTCTTACGATCTTCCATAGCAGCTTCGCTGCGTTTGTCGTCGGCACGTGTACCACGTTCTGTCGTTCTGCTAGCCGCAACTTCTTGTATAATATCTTCTAAGCTAGCTGCTTCTGAAAACACCGCACCGGTACAGGTAATATCGCCAACGGTTCTGAAACGAACCACGCGTTCTTCAATAACTTCATCCGGTTTATTTTGTATAAATTCTGATTGAGCATACCAAACGCCATCACGCTCAAAAACTTTTCTTTTATGAGAAAAATAAAGGCTTGGCATCTCAATTTGTTCCTGATAAATATATTGCCAAACATCCATTTCTGTCCAGTTGGAAATTGGAAACACACGGAAATGTTCGCCAACATGTTTTCTGCCATTAAAAATATTCCATAATTCAGGACGTTGATTTTT
>DAOORG010000313.1:0-3182 GCA_035389165.1 Chitinophagales bacterium | reverse complement strand
ATACTCACTAATTTATAGGTAATTTTTGTCACTACATTATTTCGTTTATAATGCAGGATGATTTTTTTACCGATGCGTTTGTTGAGTAATGACAGCGCATCTTCAATGCGTAAATCAGCGCAGTCGTATCTGTCTATTTTCAGTATTTCATCGCCTTTCTGCAAGCCAGCCAGCAAAGGCGGCGAATCACCGGCAACGCTTTTTACGATAAAACCGCCATTTTTTGATTTGTTTTCCAGCAAAATAATATTAGATACATTGAAATCAAACGGTTCTTTTATGCGTGAAGTCGGTTTGAAATAAATGGCATTTTCCGGAAAAGCAAAAAACAAATCCAGCCTGTTCAAAATATCATTGCCGATATTTCCATCTAAGGTATTTTCATCTAATTCTTTAAACGTAATCGGCGTTTCATTAAAAGCCACCACTATACTATCCAGCTTCAGTGTATCCAGAAACAATCGTTTCAGTCTACTCACTCTGGAATACATGGGTCCGGATAAGCCTTCACCGATTTCTGCATCGATATAATAATCAATATTCAAATCGGCAGGTTCTTTATTTTTGATGATGACAGGAATATTGGAACCTGTATCGAGCAACAGTTCAGAGAGGTAAAAATCATTTTTATGGTTTTGCACCATACAGGAAACATAGCCTTTGCTTTTGCGCATTACAACAGGCAGTTTATTGTAACTCGCTTTAATTTTTTTAACTGGTTTTTTATCATAAATTTCAATCAGCCTGCTTTTGTAATTGACACGTATGTAATATTTCTCAAAAATTTCTGCACCGAAAATACCATCTACATCCGTTCCTAAATAATGGTCGAGACTCAGTGAATCTTTACTTAAAATGAAAATCGGAATATGTTCGCCGGTAATTTGTCCGAGCTGAAGTTTGCCATCATCAATTTTTACGGTTTCAATGGAATCATTAAATCCAAGTCCTGAAAAATAGACTTTCTGATGATAAGGTATGGTAAAAGAATCCAGCCACATCGGATGTATGATGATGGTACTTTTGCAACCGGAATCAAATATAAATTTCAGTGTTCTGGTATCATTTACTTTGAGATCAACTATGATGATATTATTGAACAACCGGAAAGGAACGGTGATTTTACTCTTTGTAGAATTATACGAATAGACTTTGGGTGCTGCTTTTATACTAAAGCTACTCAAGCACAAAACGGTGATGGCTACATATTTTAATAATACCTGCACGCAATAAAATTAAAATAAATTTAGGTAGTAAGTGTATTTTTGCAGCATGAACTATCTTACGGTCAATAATCTTTCAAAATACTACGGCGATAAACTCTTATTTGAAAATATCACTTTCTTCATTGATAAAGGACAAAAAGTAGCCTTAATTGCAAAAAACGGTACCGGAAAGTCATCTCTGATTAAAATATTGCAAGGTTTAGAGCCACCGGAAAGCGGAGATTTTAAATTCCACAAGGATATTAAAGCCGGTTTTTTGGTACAGGAACCGGATTTTGATGATAATAAAACCGTGTATCAGACGATTATGCATGCGGATAATCCGATTCTGATGGCGAGTCTGGAATATGAACAGGCTTTAGACGGACATGGCGACTTGCAAAATGCCATGAATAAGATGGATGAGCTGGAAGCCTGGGATTATGAGCAACAAGTGAAATTAATCTTGTCTAAATTCCTGATTTTCGATTTTGACCAAAAAGTGGGTACTATGTCTGGCGGTCAAAAGAAACGTCTGGCGCTGGCTATCTTATTGTTGGACAGACCGGATATTTTTATTCTGGATGAGCCAACCAATCACCTGGACATGGATATGATTGAATGGCTGGAAGAATACCTGTCTAAGCATAATATTACCTTGCTGATGATTACGCACGATCGTTATTTTCTGGAAAATATCTGTAATGAGATTCTGGAAATTGATAACGGAATTTTGTATAAACATAAAGGCAACTATTCTAAATATTTAGAGAATAAGGAATTGCGCGAAGAGAATCAGCGCGTGAATGTAGAGAAAGCACAAAACACGTTTCGCAAAGAACTGGAATGGATGCGCAGACAACCGAAAGCACGAACAACAAAAGCGCAATCCAGAGTAGATAATTTTGAAAATGTGAAAGCGGCTGCTACAGCAAAAACGGAAGATAAGAAAGTAGAGATTGAAGTGAAAATGCAGCGATTAGGTGGCAAGATTTTAGAATTGCACAATATCCAAAAGGCCTATGGCGAGAATATTTTGCTGGATAAATTTTCTCATAAATTTCAGCGCGGTGAACGGGTAGGTATTGTTGGCAGAAACGGCAGCGGAAAATCTACTTTATTGAATATCATTATCGGTTCTGAAACATACGACAGCGGCAATGTAGTGCTCGGTGAAACAGTAGCTTTTGGTTATTACAATCAGAAAGGATTGCAACTAAAAGAAGATAAGCGCGTGATTGATGTCATTAAAGACATCGCTGAATTTTTGCCGGTAGGAAAGGGCACTTTATCTGCTTCGCAAGTGTTAGAGCGTTTTTTATTTACACCATCACAGCAGTATAATCTGGTGTCTACATTAAGTGGTGGCGAGCGAAGACGTTTGTATTTGTTGACTATCTTAATGAAAAACCCGAATTTCTTAATTCTCGATGAGCCGACCAATGATTTGGATATTCTGACCTTACAAGTGCTGGAAGATTTCCTGATGGATTTTAAAGGCTGTCTGGTGATTGTGAGCCACGACCGCTATTTCTTAGATAAACTGACAGAACATTTGTTTGTGTTTGAAGGAAACGGAAAGGTGCGCGATTTCTTAGGAAATTATAATGAATATCGATTACAGCTGAAAGAAGAACAACGTCAGGCAGTGCGCGATGAAAAGCAATTGCAGTCGGAAGCAGTAAAAACTGTGGCTGCATCTGCGCCGAAACGTAAGTTGAGTTTTAAAGAACAAACAGAGTTTAAGCAACTGGAAAAAGACATGGAATTGCTAAGCAAAGAAAAAGCAGCACTGACAGAGAAACTATCCGGTACTGTTGCTCATCACGATGAAATACAAAAAACCGCAAAGCGAATAGAAGAAATAATTATATCTTTAGACGAGAAAGAGCTGCGCTGGCTGGAGCTGAGTGAGTTTATGTAAACGAAAACGATTATCTTTTTTATGCAAAAAAAGTACTTTCATAATTTTAACGG
>DAOORG010000312.1:0-3196 GCA_035389165.1 Chitinophagales bacterium | reverse complement strand
TACTCCAAAACGATGTTGTTCATCAATTACCGCTAAACCTAAATTTTTAAATTGAACATTTTTTCCGGACAATTTGTCTTTGAATTTTAATTCATTTCGAATCAGATGTTCAATATTCTTAAAATATTTTTCTGTTTGAAAATGCCCCTCTAAATATGTATTGTCTGGCTGACTCAGCAATGCAGCATCGAATTCGAAAGATTTTTCTTTAAAATAATTATATTTAATTTTACTGATTGCAATATTTAAATAGAAATTAACTTTTGCTAAAGGGTATAGATATTTATGTTTAAAATCCGGATTATTGAAAGATGCATCTATCGTAAAAACATCCAGTTCAAATTTTCTGAAAGTTGCAAGATGCTTTGCTTGTAATTTACTTTGCAACGGTATTAAATCCAATATCAAACCTGTATTGTTTACTTCAGACAATGCTCTGCCAGCGGCATACTGAAACATCTGATTTCCTAATCCTCCATTTAACGCTACTCGTATCATTACATTACTTTATAAAAATAAGGCTTATTGCTAATAATTTTCGGTATAAACTTTGTCACAAGCAAAATATTATGAAAATAATTTACAACCTGTTTAAAATTATATTTAGCAGATAAAATTGCCGCAAAAAATAAAATCGGTAATTCTATTACATAAAAAATATAAACAAGAAACATTGGCATTATTGAGTATTGTTTTCGAATCCTTAATAAATTAGAGACCATTAACTGCCGGCCTTTTACTGTCCAGTATTCGTAATAATTCTGTTCATTTCCTTCGGTTGTATTTTTTGTAGTTCCACCTTCTAAATGTATAACCTTAAGGTCCGTATATACGGCAATCCTACCTGTATTTTTTAATCTGCTACACCATTCTATTTCTTCAGAAAACAAAAAAAAGTCTTCATCCATCATTCCAGCCTTATTAAGCACTGATTTCCGAACGAGCATAAATGCACCACTGATCCAGTCTACATTATTTACAGCATCTGAGGCTTTTATACTTGGCTTCCTCAATTTTAATATTTTACCAATTCCTTTGACGACATAATTTAAAACCGGCAATGTAAGTAACACATTAACGCCACCATAAACAAAATAATTACCGGCATTTTGAGGCGAATAATCTGCATATAACAATTGTACACTTGCCGCCGCCACTGAATTGTCCTGACGAACATCCGATACAATCTTATCTAAAGCATTTTCCAGAATTAATGTATCACTGTTAAGTAATAATAAAAATTCTCCTTTTGCATTTCTTATTCCGGCATTATTGGCACGTGCAAATCCTGAATTATAATCCATTTGAATCCATTGCACATTCGGATAGTGCTGTTGAATTATTTGTCGGCTGTCATCTTTTGAATCGTTATCTACGATAATAATTTCGAAAGAAATGATTTTTGTTTCATTATAAATTGTTTCCAAACAACTTAAAATAAGTTGAGGTGATTTATAATTTACTATGATAACAGATAAATCCATTCCTTATTTACTTTCTGAAAAAATTAGTAGGCACAAACCAATCAGGCCTGTAATAAAAATATAGCTTTAAAAGTTTCTCATTAAAAGTCAGATTTTTAAAATATGTTAGTCTGTATTTTAAAAAACCATCTCGCAAGTATGAACTAGTGGCAGTATCATTAAACAACACAAAGATTTTATCAATAAATATTTTCTTTACCGTTTCATCTTGAAAACATTTTATATTAAACACGTAATCTTCACTTACTTTAAAGGCAGTGCCATATTTTCCGATTTTATGGAATAGTTCATTTTTATAAAGTATTGCCTGGTGCGCTATATTCTCTTTTTTTAAATCATTCAAATCAACGGCTGTACCATAAATTAAACTTTTGGTTTTAAAAAAAACTTTACCGTAAATAAAATCAAAATCAAAAATGCCATTCCTTAAACTGATTTCTTCGAGTATAGTATTGTTGTAAAAAACATCATCTGCACCAAGAAAGATATAATAATCACCACTTGCAATTTCTATACCTTTATTCATAGCATCATAAATTCCGTTATCTGGTTCTGAAATCCATTTAATGGTTGAATATTCTGATGCGTATTTTTTTATAATAACAATTGTTCCGTCAGTTGAATTACCATCAATAATAATATGTTCAATATTTTTGTAGGTTTGATTCAAAACAGATTGAATGCATGTTTCAATAAAACACTCACAGTTATATACCGGTGTGATTACAGATATCTTTTTGTTTTGCATTTATTTATAATTGTGCTAAATTAGCAAATTATATTGTAATCTAATTTTGAATTGTTGCTTCAGAAAAATATACCTGTCTAATGTCTGTAAAAAATATTCTTATAAAGCTTGCCGGAATATTTGGATACGAAATATACAGATATCCGGGTCAATATCACAAACGAAAACTCAGGCTATTTAACCATTTTAACATAAACTGTATCTTAGATGTTGGAGCAAATGAAGGACAATTTGCTGAAAAACATTTAAAGTACGGATATAATGGCAGGGTTATTTCATTTGAACCGATAAAAGCTGTTTATGATAAATTAGAAAAAAAAGTGATTACTTATAAAAACTGGGAATGTAAAAATTATGCATTAGGAAATACAGATGGATCAACAAATATTAATATATCAGAAAATACAGAAAGCAGCTCTTTGTTAGAAATTAATGATATCCACGTTGAAGCTGCACCAAAAGCAAAATTCGTTACAACTGAAACGATTAAGATACATCAACTAGATACTGTTTTTGATGATCTGATACACAATAATGAAAACGTATTTTTAAAACTAGATGCACAAGGCTTTGAGATGAATATACTTAAAGGTGCATCTCAATCGTTGCATAAAATAATCGGACTGCAAATTGAACTTTCATTAGTTGAAATGTATAAAAATGAAGTACTATTTGAGGAAATGATTGCTTTTTTAAAAGACAAAGGATTTGCCTTATATGGTGTTGAGCCTGGCTTTATTAATGTCAAAACAGGTAGATTACTTCAAATAGATGGAATATTTTTCAGGGAAAAAATAAATATTAATTAAAATGGGTGTAATAAATTTTTCTATACCGGAATCTTTGGTTCTTAATTTAGTAAAAAACAACAATGTAAAGAATTTTATTGAAACAGGAACTTATAAAGGAAATTCATCCTTTTGGGCAGCAAAGCATTTCGATAATGTGTTTACTATAGAACTCA